>JBDRTQ010000001.1:0-3721 GCA_043823885.1 Candidatus Eiseniibacteriota bacterium
GAGGGGAAGCTGACCCTGATGCGCCGAGTCCCTGAGGCCCATGCCGTCCGCCATGGCGGTCCGGGCCAGTTCCATCGATTCGCCTATCCTGCGCAGCATCTCCTCGGCCCGTGTTATCAGGACCTCGGCGGCGGTCGCCTCGCCCTTCGCGTAGCAGACGCTGGCCAGCACGCGCAGGGTGGCGCCCTCCTCGAGCTTGTCGCCGATCTCGCGGGTGAGCTTGATGGCCTCCGAGCAGTCGCGTTCCGATTCTTCGAGCCTGCCGAGCCTGAACAGGACGTCGGCGCGACGGCGAAGCACCTCGCCCACGACGTCGCTGTTGGACGACAGCCTGTAGGCGCATCCCAGAGCCCTGTTCAGGGTCCCGAGCGCGTCCTCGTTCTTGTCCTGGTCCATCTCGAGGTGGCCGATGAACTCGAGCGCCAGCGCCTCGGCCCGGAGGTATCCGCGCTCCTGGCTTGTATGAAGCGCCTCCTCGAAGAGCCCACGCGCCCTGCCCCACTCGCGCCGCTCGCGGCACACGTTGCCGAGCGCCGTCGAGGCCGCGACAAGACCTCTGGTCGCGCCGATCCTCGAGTAGATGTCCCGAGCCTCGTTCAGGCGCTCCTCGGACTCGGCCCAGCGCGACAGCTTGTAGAGGATGATGCCGAGGTTGGTCAGCCTGTCGGCTATCGCGGCCGAACGCCCGAGCCTGCGGTCGATCTCGAGCGCGTCCTCCAGGTGCTCGAGCGCGCCGTTCAGATCGCCCATGCGCTTCGCGAGAATGCCAAGGTTGTTGTAGGCCGAAGCGAGTCCGGCCTCGTCTCCCAGACGCTTCTGCGAAACGAGATAGTCGGTGAAGTAATCGCGAGCCGCGGTGATGTTACCGAGCTCCGCGTTGGCTATGCCGAGGGCCTTGCCGGCCTCGGCGAGCAGAGGATTGTCGGGAGACATCCTCAGGGTTTCGTATGCCTTCTGCGCGGCCCGGAGGGCCTCGTCGTAGCGGCCGCTCTCGATCTCGACCCTCGCGACGACGACGTTCGCCTCGGCCCAGACCGAGATCCCGTCCTCATCGAGTTCGAGGTCATCGAGCTTCTCGCAGTAGTTCCGCGCGCTCCTGTAGTCGCCAAGACCCAGGTGGCACTTCGCGATGCGCACGAAGAGCCCCGCGGCTTCCATGTCGGAGAGCTCTGCTCCGAGTTCCCCTCCACCTGCCTGAACGAAGTAGCCAAGCGCATCCGAGTAGCTGTCAGAACCGAGATAGACGTCGCCGAGTCGGATGGCCGTCAGCGCCGCATCCCTTGCGCTGCGCGATTCCATCGCCTTTCGGAACGCCTCCAGCATCTCGCGTTCCCGGCTACTGTCCGGTCGCTGACTTGCCAAAGCAGGCCCCGCAGTCAGACTGCTGATCCAGGTCCTTCTTGCGCCTACAGCATTGTCACGAGGAAACCGAAGAGGGTCCTGATCCCGATGTGAAGCACGCCGACACGCCCGAACAGCCGGGTGTCGCCGATCACATCGTCGTCCTCTTCGTCACCGGTGGCGGTTCCCTGGTCTCCGTTGTCTCCACCGTTCACGCTGGTGTTGCCCCAACGGTCGTCGTCGCCGCCGTCGATGTCCCCGCCGTCGTCACCGTCCTTGAAGGTGGCGTCACTGATAACGCTGTCACCAGTGACCGACGTGCGCTGCAGCGTCGCTGAGCCTGCAGTAACACTGCAGAGGCCAAGACTCAGCGCGAGGACCACAAGCAGGGCGAGAATTCTTCTCATGCTCACTGCTTTCCTCCTTGTGGTTGCTGTCTGGAAATCTCCAAACAAACAGAACTGCACAACACTCAAGGTCGCGTCATCGTACGTCTTCGTCGCCGGGATTGATGCGCCAATACTCCGCCCGGCGGCGGATTGACGCTGCTACTAGTGGGGGTGTCCGGTGGGCAACTGCTTGCCCGAGTTCATGCTACCACGATTGGGTCCCGCCGGTCAAGAGCCGTTCGCGGTCCTGCCTAGGGATACTCACGAACGGTCCTCCCCACCTTCTCTGACACGTGCCGGACCATCGGGTTTAGGCACCGCTCGAACACGAGCCGGCCCTTCTCGGCGGTCGCTGCCGACGGCCGCCCCTCTGCCCCGCTCCAGCCGGGCGCGGGCTGTGCCGTCCCGACGCCTTCCGGGAAGGCCCGAAACCGCGTGTCGGGCCCCTCTGCGGCGTCCACGGCCAGATCCATGCGCACGAGATCCGGGCGCAGAAAGAGCATCAGGGAGGTTTCCGCCTCGCAGGCGTGCTCCACGCCGTCCTGAGCCGTGAGGATGTCGCTGATGTCGGTCCAGTACGGGAAGAGGATGGAAACGTCGCAGTGCCCGTCCCCGCATGCCGGCTCCGCCAGGAGCGGCAGGGCGCCCTGCTTCAGCGCCTCCTGGTGCGCGAAGGAGTACCCGTCGATCGCGCAGCCGTGAGCCGTAACGATGAAGAACTGCCGGAACCCCTGGCGCTCCCAGTCCTCCAGGACGTCGGTCACGAACGCCCTCAGAGCCTCGGGAGAGAACCCCGCGGTCCCAGGCACGAACCGGTCGCAGGGCAGATTGACGCCGTAGCCGACGGTCGGGGCCATCGCGACGCCCGTCGCCTCGGAGATGCGGGTCGCGAACGCCTCCGCTATCAACGTGTCGGTGGCCAGCGGGAGATGCAGCCCGTGCTGCTCGCACGTGCCCACGGGGACGATGAGGGCCCGGCACCCATCGAGGTAGCCGGCCACGTCCTTCCAGCTCATCTCTGAGAGTCTCATGTCTTGCCCTCGCCGGGAACGCGGCCGGGGTCCGTCGTGACAGGGGTCTCGCGGGCGGTCGGGATGGCGCCGTCGGTCCGGCGCGTCTAGAGAAGGAAGTCGTCCATGTCCGAGTCGCGCTTCTTAGGGCGCTCTACGTCGGGGCGGTCTCCCGGTTTGTCGGGGCGCGGTCTCTTCACGGGCCGGGCGCCGACCGGCACAGGCTCGGCGCCGGTCCCTCCCCCGGCGGTCGCGGGACGTCCGCCTTCCGCGGCCCCGGCGTCCACCGCCCAGCGGGACACAAGCTCGATGAAGTCGCGCAGATTCCGATCGGCCGCGTCCCAGTTCGCCTGATACCAGACCCACCTGCCGTCCTTCTCCTCGACAGCGAGCCCGGCGTCCTTGAGCTTCCGCAGGTGATACGAGACCTGAGGCTGAGCCAGCCCCAGCTCCGTGACGATCTGGGAGACGTTCTTCCTGATGCCGAGAATGGCCAGGAAGACCGAGAGGCGGGTGGTGTCGCCCAGTTCCTGAAGTGCGGAGAAGGACCGCGGCATGCTTCCGTCCGGTTGAGGTTCTGCACAGGAGTGTCACTGAAAGAGCTAGCACCGTCCGGCGGGCCAGTCAAGCGCAATGACAGGCTCGAGGGCCGTACGAGACCGGCCGCGGGGGACGCGAGCGCCACCGCACAGCCGGGCCGACCACAACGACCGCGCCGGCCGCCGCGACCGGAGAAACCTGTTCCCGTGGGCGCCCGACCGCTCTAGAATGGTCGAAACAGAACATGCGCGATGAAGAGACGAGGAACACGCGCGAAGCGGGGGCGTCACACCCGCACGGCGAGAGCGGCCATTCGCTCCGGAGGCAGTCACAGTGCCAAAGCAGGGACCATCCAGACCCGGCTCGAAGAAGCCGCGCACGTCCAGGCCCGCCGCGAGCAAACCGCGCACGTCCAGGCCCGACTCGAGCAAGCCGCGCACA
>JBDRTQ010000002.1:0-6200 GCA_043823885.1 Candidatus Eiseniibacteriota bacterium
GGAACGGCGCTGTCGAGGACGTGGATGATCTCGAGGTCCCTCGCCTCCTGGATCCGCGCCTCCTCGAGCTGACTGCTCAGATAGGCCCGCACCTTCTCAAGAACCATCACATCGCGCATCAGGTCGGCAAGCTCGTACGCAAGCTCCGGGATGTCGGACAGCGGGATGACAACACCGACGCCTGTGGCGCCGGCGGTCGAGGCGCCGCCAGGGCCCGCAAACTCGTCTATCTTGCCGTCGAGCTGCCTGAGTTCCGCTTCGATCTGCCGCATGCGCATCTGGTCGGGCCCGGAGAATCCCTCGAGCACTCCCCTCTCGAGCTCGAGCCGCGTTCGTTCGGTCTGAAGCTCGGCTATCACCTCGACGGTGACGCGCGTCTGCTCCGTCAGGTCGATCGCCATGTTAGTCGTCTGGAAGTCCTTCAACAGCAGAGTCGCGTCGGCGAGCCTTGTCCCATTCTCCTCGAGAGCCTTCAGCACGAACTGGCGCGTGCGGCTCGCGTCCTCCATGCTGGTCCTGCGATGGTAGTCGTCCAGAAACTCCATGAAGGCGTTCGCCATGTCCGCTGCGCGCTGGCGGTCCCGGTCCTCGACGCGAATCTCTACGAACCCCTCCGGAGTGGTCTCGACCACCATGTGGTCGTCCAGCTTCTTGATGGCGTGCTCTCGGGTCTTCGAGCGATAGACCTTCTGCAGGTCGAACCTGTCGACGACCTGGCCGCGGACGAGCCTGCTCTTCATGACGCCTATCATCATGTCGGTCATCGGCGTCGAGGACAGGAGCCCTCCGGCCCCGAGGTCCATGCCGATCTGCGTGAACACGCTGAGGAGGCCGCCGCGGGACTCGCCCTCCTGCGGAGGAGTGCATGTCGCAGTGGCCTCGTACCACCTTGGCAGGACGAGACTGACCACGACCGAGACGATGGCCGCCGTCAACGTGGCGCGGTAGATGAACTTCCTCCAGACGAGGATGAGATCCGCAGCCGACCTCTCTGTCTCCATTGCCTCAACGCTCCCCGGCGACTGCGCCGTCCGCTAGTTGGCCGTCGCCTGGTCGACAACGATGTACACGGTGACCAGCGACGCGACGACGGACGTGGCCTCTCTTACAAACTTCCACCAGTCGGTTTCGGCGCGCTCGGGCACCCACACGACATCGCCGGGCGCCAGGACGCCCGCCCTACCCGCGTAGGTCCACTCACCCGTCGCCTCGACGATGACCCTGACCCTGCCCTTCCGTGCGACGGGGCCGTAGCCGCCGGCCTTTGCGATGTAATAGCCGTAGCGCTTCCCGGGCTCGTAGTCCACCTCGCCTGGGTCCGCAACCTGCCCTATGACCTCAACGGTCCTCGTCATCTTGGGCACGACGATGATGTCCCCGCCGAGAACCGGCACGTCCTCACTCCTGTCACCGCTCAGCGCGCGGACGAAGTCGACGACCACGGCGTGGCGGTCCGTCGCGCGCGTCCTGAAGTAGTCGTACTCCAGCTCCGTCATTTCGTTGATCGGCATCTCCTCCAGCCGCCCGAATTCGATGTCAGGCCCTCCCGACGGAGGCGGGCGAATGAGCCTCGCGTCCGCGAGCGACGCCTCTTTGGTCGGGCCGCCGGCTCTCCGGATAACGTCGGACAGCCAGTCCGTTCCCTCTGTGATGCCGTAGGGACCGGGATGCCCGACCTCGCCCTCGATCTCGACCATGGTCGGGCGACGCCACTCGTTCAGCTCGCGCACGTATACCTGGTCGCCGTCGGCGAGACTCGTGCCCGCGCCCTCGCGGCTCATCGCGTCCACCAGGAACGAGCGTGTCTCCACGGGTCCCACGAACTGCCTGACCTCGACGCTGTCGGTCACGGCGCCCCGCGCGAACCCCCCGGCCAGTTCGATCAGCGAACCCACCGTCTCCCCGTCGACGCGCTCGTAGCGGTCCGGCGCGGCGACGGCCCCGGCGATGTCCACGAACTCGACCGCGTGCGGCACGAATATGACGTCTCCGTCGAGGATGGGCGGATTGGACGTCACGTCGCCGGTGTTGCGATAACGCTCAAGGTCGACACGGTGCCTCTGCCCGTTCAGTCGTGTGATGGTGATGTTCCTGCTGCTCGCGCCCGGGAGAAGCCCTCCCGCCTTGAGCACCAGCTCACCGGCAGGATCGAGGGCGGTCCCGATGTAGCCGCCCGGATTCATCACGCCGCCGAGCACGTTGATCAGCATGCTGCGAAGGTCCACCAGCGAGACGCTGACCTCCACGTCGTGGTAGAACGACTCGAGGCTCTTCGCCACGTCCGCCTTGGCGTCCATGAGGAGCTTGCCGGCAACGGGGACGGTCGCCACTCCGGGGATCACGAGTTCTCCCTCGGGAGTGACCTTGGCGAGGTGGCTCGCGACGCCCTGGCCCCAGACGGTAATGGAGAAACCGTCTCCCGGTCCCACGATATACGTCTTCTCATCGATGGGGCCGCGCAGGGCCGACACGACCGGCGCCAGGAAGACCGGGCCGGGCGCGGGCGTCTGTGCCTCTGTGACGTCTGCCACATCGTCGTCGCGGCTTCCGTCCGCGCGGCCCTCGAAGGCGCGACTCTCGTAGGCGCCCGCCGCAGAAGAGATGAGGAGCAACGAGATAAGGAACGGTGTGAGAATGCTACGGCATCCCGGGGAACTGCGGTCCATCGTAACCCCGCTTCGAAAGGCGCCTCTCAGCAAGACCGTTGATTATCAGTCCGGGCGGTGGACGTGTCAAGAGCCCCGCCGGCCAGTGCCCCGCCGGCCAGTGCCCCGCCGGCCAGAGCCCCGCCGGCCGGCCGCGGGTTGCGGCACGGCCTCTCTCCCGCCACCTAGCCGTCCTTGGTACCCCAATCGTAGGGAATGTCATTGTCGTGCGGGTCCACGCGAAACTCGTCAGGCGCGTCGTAGCGGTACGGCTCGGTCGGGCAGTTGACAAGGTACGCGGACTCGGTTCCCACGGCCTTCATCCCATGCAGCACGCCGGGAGGAATGGTGATGAGAAGGGGGTTGAGTTCGCCCATCGTGAACTCGTTGACCTCGCCGTGCGTCGGCGAATCGGGCCGACCGTCGTACAACACCACCTTCATCATGCCCCTGACGATGGTGAAGAAGTCGGTCTGCACCTTGTGGTAGTGCCACCCCTTGACGACTCCCGGGTGGCCGACGGACAGGTAGACCTGCCCGAACTTCTCGAAGATGTCGTCGTCCGCGCGGAGCATCTCCATCAGGTAGCCCCGCTCGTCCGGGATCAGTCTGAGGTCCTTGATGCGGACGCCGTCTATCAGCCTCGCGGCCTTGACGCCTCTGGGAAGACTGCCCGATGCCATTCTCCCCTCCTGGGATTGAGCCTTCGGTTACCGCGCGCCGCGCCCGACACCAACGTAGGTGAATCCTTGTCTCTCAATGTCTTCGGGATTGTAGACGTTTCTGCAGTCGATAACGACGGGGGAACGCATGAGCTTCTTCAATCGGTCGAAATCGAGCTGCCTGAACTCGTTCCACTCCGTGACTATGACAAGCGCGTCGGCGCCTTCCGCGACGGCATACGCGTCGGCGACATAGTCCACGAACGGCATTAGCTCACTGGCGTTGTCCATTGCCACGGGATCGAACGCCCGGACGGACGCGCCTCGCGCAGACAACCCCTCTGCGAGCACGATGGAGGCGGCGTAGCGCATGTCGTCGGTGTTCGGCTTGAACGCGAGGCCCAGGAGTCCGACGGTCTTCCCCGAAACGTCGCCGTCGAGAGCCTCGACGACCTTGGTCACCATTCGCTCCTTCTGCTCCTCGTTGACGCCCAGCGCCGCCTCCACGATGCGCGCGGCGGCGCCGGCCTCCTCCGCTATGTGCACCAGTGCCTTGGTGTCTTTCGGGAAGCACGACCCCCCGTATCCGGCGCCGGCGTGAAGGAACTTCGGACCGATCCTCTTGTCCAGGCCCATGGCGTACGAGACGACACGAACGTCGGCACCCACGTTCTCGCAGATGTTCGCTATCTCGTTGATGAACGAGATCTTCGTGGCGAGGAAGGCGTTGGACGCGTACTTGATGAGTTCAGCGCTCTCGGGGGTGGTCTCCACGATCGGTGTTCTGTTCAGGTAGAGCGGGGCGTAGATGGCGCGCATCACTTCCCGCGCCCTTTCGCTCACAACACCGACCACGACCCTGTCGGGCCGCATGAAGTCCTCGACCGCCGACCCCTCGCGCAGGAACTCGGGATTGCTCACGACGTCGAACGGCATGGGCGCGGCCTGATTCTCCTCTATGATGCTCCTCAACCGTCTCGCCGTTCCGACCGGAACTGTGCTCTTCTGGACGATGACGCGATACCCGGTCATGTGCTTCCCGACGTCTCGCGCGACCTCGTCCACCTGAGACAGGTCCACGCGCCCTCCATCACCCTCGGGCGTGCCTACCGCGCAGAAGACGACATCGTTGCCGGCCACGGCACCACCGAAATCGGTCGTGAAACTGAGCCTGCCCTCCCGCACGTTCCGCAGAACGACCTCCGAGAGCCCGGGTTCGTAGAACGGGATCTCACCGCGCTTGAGCTGCTCGATCTTCTCTTCAATGCGATCGACGCAAACGACCTGGTTGCCGAAGTCGGCCAGTCCCGCTCCGCCGACCAGCCCGACATACCCCGTCCCTATCACCGCTATCTTGTGCATGAACTGGACACTCCTGTCGCGAGCGTGTTGGTGGATTGAGCGTCCTCGCCGATACACACCGGGCCCAGGGCCCGATCCTGGTCCGCGAGATAGACGCTGACGTCGGCCCTGCCGGCCCTCTCGAGAGCCTCCCGGGCGGTCGCGAGCGCCAGCTCGGGGACGTTGTTCTCCCGGGACAGGTGCGCGAGGACCAGCGCAGACAAGGGACCGTCCGCGAGCGAGATCAGTTCCCTGGCCGCCGCGTCGTTCGAGAGATGCCCCTCGTTGCTCATGATGCGCTGCTTGAGAAACCAGGGGTAATCGCCGTTCATCAGCATTCTCTCGTCGTGATTGAACTCGAGCACCACGCAGTCAGCCTCGCCGATGCGGTGACGCACGGGATGGCCGACGACTCCCAGGTCGGTGGCGACCACGACGCGCGTCCGCCCGTCCGTCACGGCGTAGCCCACCGGTTCGGCGCAATCGTGGCTGACCGTGAATGGAGAGACAAGGAGGCCGCCGATCTCGAGATCGGTTCCCGCCTCGATGACGATCCGTCCCGGGCACTTGCCCAGGCGACTGTCGATCGCGGCGTGAGTCCCGGCGGTGGCGCAGGCGGGAACGTCGAACTTCCGCGTGACCGGACCAAGACCGCTCACGTGGTCGGAGTGTTCGTGCGTGACCAGCACGGCCGCCAGCTGCGCGGTGTCAAGCCCCAGCTCTTCCGCGGACGCCGATATGCGTCTGCCGGATACGCCCACGTCGATCAGCACCGCGGTCGATGCGCCCGACACCCATATAGAGTTCCCGGAGCTCCCGCTGGCCAGCACTGCGACCTTCATGGACATCCTCCGACCTCGCTCGAAGTGGACTCGGGTCGCGCAGGTTCGTTCCGTGTGACGTTGGAGGGTTCCCGGGTGACCCTCTCCTTCCGGTCCGCGAGCCTCAGCGAGGCCATGGTGGTCAGCGCCGCAAGGACGATCAGCCAGGCTACCAACCGCCGGTTCATCGTGCCCCCCCTGAAAACGCGGCCACCCGAGGTGTCAGGGATCGTCGAGTGGCCCATGGAAACGAGGGTGCAGGCAACGCTACGCGCGCTCCCCGGCTCGTTTCGACCCATTGATGTACTGAGAGATAAGCCGCTCGAATCTGCTCTTGTAGATGAGGTCGAACGTGTCCATCAGGTCGGGGATGATCTCGGACGCCTGCCGGCGAACGCGCTGGGCGAGAACGGTGGCCTCCGAACGGTCGAGCCGTCCGCCCATGATCTCCTCACACGCGCTGTCGACCAGTTCTCTGAGCGCAAGGAGCTTCTCCTCCTCCTTGGCCAGAAGCGTCTGCATTTCGGTGTCATCGAACCTGTCGCTCATAAGAGAACCACCCATGGGAATCGCCATCGGTCAGTGAATCGGGCACGTCAGGGGATTCTACGGCCCACGCGGGCTCAGGTCAAGCGCGTTCGGCAAGCGGCTTGACACTCGTCACCCGCGGGGCGTAGGCTTGCTCCAAGAGACCCTGACCGTGGCCCGGAACTCCTGGAGACCCAAATGCT
>JBDRTQ010000003.1:0-5399 GCA_043823885.1 Candidatus Eiseniibacteriota bacterium
CTCGAGCGGCAGCGCGGCTGAACGAGTGTTCAAGAATACTGTCTGGTAGTCATTGCAGTCACGCGCGACTTGTGGTAGCATTCCTGACGGGAGAGTGAGTCGCTACATCCCGTGGCAGGGGGAGTCCCACACGGGGCACCCGACAGCTGACTGATGCTGTCACCGCTGACTGATGCCGTCACCGAGGAAGGAGGCGCCATCGGGATACGATCGTGCAGAGACCTCGGTTTTCCTCCCGGCAATTCCACCTTCAGGCGAGGAGTCGAACGATGAGAGTACTGGTAATATGCCTTGTCGTCTGCTTCATCATCACGGGCACCGCGCTTGCCCAGAAGCCGGACGAGATCGAACGCCCCAAGGGAGCTGACCGTCTCAACTGCATCACGGACGGCTACGACGCCTACACAGGCGGCACCGGCGGCCCCGTGCCTGACGCCAACCCTGTCGGCGCGACCTTCGGTCCCCTCATGACCTACGGCACCTCATCGATCGAGGACGTCATCCTCAACGTCAACATCTCGGCGACCTGGATCGGCGACGTGCGTCTCTGGTTGCTTTATGATACGGACTGCGACGGATACCCCGAGGTCACGGGCCAGTTGCTCTGTCGGCACAGCTACGCCGGCTGTCCTGCGGACGGCTGCTGCGGGTGTTCTGGGAACCTCAGCGGCTGGTACGGCTTCGACGACACGTCCGCGTCGATCGAAGACCTGTGTCCGTCGGTCTTCGCGCCCGGCTGCTACGGTCCTGACTACGACAGCAGCGGGCTCGATGTCTTCGACGATTACGCCTCGGGCGGCTGCTTCTGGCTCTTCTGCGCCGACGGCGCGGGCGGTGACGCGACCTCCATCGGCGGTTGGGAAGTCTACGTCCTGACCGCGATCACTCCGGTCGAGGAATCGACCTGGGGCATGGTGAAGGCGATGTACAGGTAGTCTGTTTGCGGGAATCCGTACAGAAGCGAACCGCCGTCCCGATGTGGGGCGGCGGTTCTGCGTTTTCGCGGGACCGGGCGGCGATTAGAACGAGTAGAGTTCCGTGATTTCGGACGGCGTCAGCGCGCGGTCGAAGATGGCTACCTCGTCGATCTTGCCCTTGTAGCCGTCGCCGGCGAACGAACAGCCGATGCGCAGGTCCGTGTCCGAAGTGCCGATGGTCTCGGAGCGCAAACCGCTGTCCACGACCGAGCCGTTGAAGTAGAAGCGGTATCTGTCGGTTGCCTCGTCGAACGTGAACGCGATGTGGGACCACACGTCCATGCCCATCGGGATCAGGCTGCCCGTCCCGACTACGGCGCCGCTGATGTACGTCCTCATGTACGTCGTCTCGGGGTCGGCGATGCCGCCCCACATCCCGAAGGTGTAGGCGTCGTTGTAGTTCTTGTCGATGACCGCGGCCAGAGCCCGGTCCGACGCCTCCGGGTTGACCCACGCCGCCAGCGTGATGGCTCCGGTGATATCGAGTTCGGGGTCGTCGGGAACGAGCACGTAGTCGTTCGTCTCCACGTGGACGGCCTGCCCCGCTGCGGCGGACCTGCCGGGGACGAACGTTACGGCCCGCGAGGGCGTGCCGTGGTGCGCGTCGGCGACCTTGTTCATGCAGTCGCCATCGAACGGGTAGAAGACGATGAGCCCGTCGATCTCGGGGTAGTCGGGGGTCTCGCCGGGGCCCGTGGAGCTGTCGCTGCAGCCGGAGAGGACGAGGACTGCGAGCAGAACTGAGACTGCCAGAAGAGCCGACAGGAGCTTCAAGGTGCCACCTCCTTCGTTCGGGTTGGTGTGCGTCACCTGTACATGGCCTTGATGTTGCCCCAGGACGTCATCTCGACGGGGGCGAGCAGCAGGGCCGCGGCTCTCGAGAGCGGGACGGTCGGTTTCATGGCGGGTCTCCTTCGCGTAGAGGGTAGCTTCGCTGCAGAATCAGCATAGCTGCAGGTGTGAAGGATGTCAACGCCGTCGCCCGCCTATCCAATGAGCACGAGCTTCTGCGTGCGCGCGCCTGCCTCGCACTCGCACCGCGCGAAGTAGATGCCGGCGGAGACCGGCTGCCCGGAGTCGTCCTCTCCGTTCCAGTCGAACTCCTTGCGGCCCGGCGGAGTGGTACCCTCGTAGAGCGTCCTTACAAGTTGTCCCCGCACGTTGTAGACCGCGAGCCGGACTCGCCCGGCGCCGGCCGGCACGTCGAGCTGCATGGTCGTGGTACCGGAGAATGGCGTCGGCCGCGGCCTGTGAAACTCCAGGCGTGCGTGCGCCGAGTCGTCGATACCTGACTCGTTGACGATCGTCACGGGCTGGCTGCCCCAGCCCCCGATCGAGTCGGAGTAGCTCGCGTACGATGTTGATGAGTCGCTGATGAGACCGCGCGCCGTTACCGAGATGACATTGCCGAGTTCGACCGAGGGCGCCACAAGATCCCAGGACAAAAGGTTGCCGACGCCGGACGTCGCCGCGACGAAGCTCACCGACGCTGGGTTCGCCGAAGAGCTCGGCGGCATGCTGGACCGTGTCTGCGGGATGGGGCTATTCTCCGGCGCGGTGATCGTCGCTCGCGGGAACGACGTCATCTTCGAGCGCGCGTGCGGCGAGGCCGACAGAAGCTCGCACGAGCCCATCGACATGGACACGAAGTTCAACGTCGGCTCGATGAACAAGATGTTCACCGCGGTGGCCGCGGCGCAGCTGGTCGAGCAGGGGAAGCTCTCCTACGACGCCCCGCTGAGCGAGTTCCTCGACGAGTCGTGGCTGCCCATGAGGGTCAGCGGGCGGGTGACCATTCACCAGCTGCTGACGCATACCTCGGGCCTGGGCGACTTCCTGAACGCGACGTTCGAGGAGGGTTCAGGGCAGCGCTTCCGCGCGGTCGGCGACTACAGGGAACTGGTGGCGCGCGACTCGCCCAGGTTCGAGCCCGGCACGGACTGGTCGTACAGCAGCACGGGCTTCATCCTGCTGGGCGCCGTCATCGAGAGCGTGACCGGCGGGGACTACTTCGACTACATGCGGGAGTACGTCTACGGCCCGGCCGGGATGGGTGACACGGACTGCTACGACATGGACAGCCCGGTCGAGAACATGGCCGTCGGCTACTCGCCGTCGGCGGACAGTGACACGGGCTGGGAGGAGAACCGGCACGAGCACTTCATCCGCGGCGGCCCCGCCGGCGGAGGGTTCTCGACTGCGCCCGACCTCTTCCGCTTCACCAAGGCGCTCGCCTCGGGCGCGCTCGTCTCCGGCGAGTCGGTCCAGCGCATGTGGACCGACTATCAGGAGGGCGACGGCAGCTACGGCTACGGGTTCATGCTGCGCCAGTCGCCCAAGGGGCTGGTCGTTGGGCACGACGGCGGGTTCACCGGGATGGAGGCCTACTACGACGTCTACCTGCAGACCGGGCACACGGTCGTCGTGCTGACCAATCTCGACGGAGCGGCCTGGCCGGTGGACGCGAGGATACGAGACCTGATGGAGAGACTGGAGTAGGGGGGCCTCAGTCGGGAAGTTCAGGGTGAATTCCTGATTGACGGTCGTCGCATGGTCTGATAAAAGTGTTACCAGTTAGCGACAAGTGGTAACACTTTTATCATGTTGGCGGGGGCGTCTTCCCGGCAGCTCAAACCCTGAGGATCAACGAATGGAGCGCAGACAGAGCCGTCTTGAGGAGGCACGGGACATCTTCCTGAAGCACGGGGGGGTCATGAGAACGGGGGAGGCAACGGCGGCCGGCATCCACCCACACACGTTCTACGAGATGCGCGACTCCGGGGTCATCGAGAGGCTCAGCAGGGGAGTCTACCGGCTGGCCGATATCCCCCCCTTGGGCAATCCGGACCTCGTGTCCGTCGCCGTGCGCGTGCCCGACGGTGTCATATGTCTGATCTCGGCTCTGGCCTTCCACGACATCACTCTGCAGGTGCCGCACGAGGTCCATGTCGCTGTGACGAGGAACACGCGGCCGCCGCGCATCGACTACCCGCCGGTTCGGGTGTTCCGCTACTCCGACGCGGTGTTCAGTGCCGGGGTTGAGATACACGACCTTGATGGGATGAAGGTAAAGGTCTTCAGTCCGGAGAAGACCATCGCCGACTGCTTCCGCTACAGGAACAAGATAGGAACAGATGTGGCGGTCGAGGCACTGCGGTTCTATGCCGAGAGGCCGCGGCGCGACCTCGCGGCCATCGCGGAGTTCGCGCGGCTGTGCAGGGTCGAGGCCGTGATGCGCCCCTATCTGGAGGCCGTGATGTGACGAAGAAGGAGTTGACCAACGTCGCGGCGTCCGTTCACGCGAGGCTCCGGAACGTGGCCCGTGAGCGAGGGCGTCCGTTCGACGAGTTGCTCCAGTACTTCGCGATGGAACGGTTCCTCTACCGGCTGTCGAGTCCGTCGCGGCCGTCATGAAGGACGCATGCCGCGAGGATGGAGGGGACGACGGGATCGAGTTCGATCCATCCAGTGTGAAGGCAGAGCGGATCAGTCTCGATGCCGAATACGAGGGTGTGCGGGCCGAGGTTCAAGGGAATCTGGGGGCAACCAGAGTGCGTATGCACATCGATGTCGGCTTCGGTGATGCGACCACGCCGGTCCCGGTGGAGGTGGATTACCCGGTCATCCTCGACCTGCCTGCTCCGCGCTTGCGCGGGTACGCGAAAGAAAGCGTCGTGGCGGAGAAGTTCGAGGCGATGGTAGCTCTGGGTCGCATCAAAAGTCGTATGAAGGACTTCTATGACATCTGGTTCCTGTCAAGGACGTTCGACTTCGACGGGCCTCTGCTGGCACGCGCCGTCGGCGACACGTTCGCGAGGCGCGGCACCGCTGTACCGAGCGAGCCACTTCCGCTGAGCGACGGTTTTGCCGAGGGGGCTGAGAAGGCGGCACAGTGGACCGCGTTCGTCCGCAGGATGCGCCTCACAGATCTCGCCCCTCGTGAGTTTGGAGATGTCGTTCGGGAGTTGAGGGGCTTCCTGGGGCCCCTCTCTCTCTCGCTTTCTGCTGGAAGCGGGTTCGACAGCACATGGAATGCTCCCGGACCTTGGGAAGCCCATGGGGAGGAATAGGCTATGACCAACAGAATGCTGCTAGCGGTGCTCGTGTGTCTGCTGACCGCCACGGTCGCGTTTGCGCAGGGGCCCATCTCGATCGACTACCGCGACGTGGCAGAGATGCCCACGGGCATCGAGGGCGAGCGCGTCCAGATGCTCTTCGACGCGGTCAACACGGGCGACGAAGCGCTGGTCGTGCGCTTCTACAACGAGAGCTTCTCGGACGAGCTCAAGGCGGAGCTGCCGCTCGAGTGGTTCGTCGGGTTCTTCGGGAAGTTCGTCCGGAACGCGGGCGCCATCGACTTCCACAGCGTCCGCCTCTACGACCCGCGGAGAGAAGACGCGACGGTGATCATCTTCCGCGACA
>JBDRTQ010000004.1:0-6085 GCA_043823885.1 Candidatus Eiseniibacteriota bacterium
CCTCTCGAGTTCCTCCTCTGAAAGCCCCTCCCACGAGATCTTCGAGAACTCGGAGACGAACGTGCGTACCGCGGCCTCTTCCTGCCCGGGCCGGGTCGTCACGTAGCCGACGAGCGCACCTCCCTCACGGAGGGACACCGGCATCGCCCTCACGCTGTACGCGTACGGCGGCCGTTCCCGGAGTTCCCTCCAGAGCCTCCCCCCCATCATCGTCAACGCGCTGGACACGACGTGCATCGCGGCCGAGTCGCGCGTTCCCATCCTGGGACCCTGGAAACCGACGGCCACCGACGACTGTCCCTTCCGATCCAGCGGCTCATCGCTCCGGCCGGCGGGCGGAGGCGGCGCCCGAAGCTCTCCACGGGACTCCGCGGACGACGGCAGGTCCTCGAGAGCCCGCTCGAGTTCGCGCGCGGCCCTGTCCATCGACACGTCGCCCGTCATGCACACGAAGAGATCCCGCGCCGAAAGTCGCTCCGAGTGCCACCCCGCCGTGCGCTCGCAGGACATGCGGGACAGCGTCTCCGACGTCCCGGCTATCGGGCGACCGTAGGGGTGGCCCGGGAAGAGCGACGGGATCAGGCGGAGCATCGTCCTGCTGAACGGGTGGTCCTCGGCCTCGCCAAGCTCCGCAAGCGCCTCCGCCCGGACGCCCTCGAAGTCACCGACGTCGAGCGCGGGACGACACACGACGTCAGAAAGCACGTCAAGCGCCGCATCCAGGTGCTTCGAGAGGACGCTGGCGCCTACACCGAAGCCGTCACGGTCGACCGAAACCGAGATGGCGGTTCCCAGACCCTCGATGTCGTCTGCGAGCCGTGACGCCGAACGCGTGTCCGTTCCCCTGAGCATATGCTTGAGAGTGAGGTTGGTGACTCCCAGCTGGGCGTCGGGCTCGTCCGCGAACCCGCCCCTGAACCCGAACGCCACGGCAACGAGAGGGACGTACGCCGACTCCCTGACGATCAGCGTCGCCCCGTTCGACAGCGTCCTTCTCGCGCAGGCGGCAGGCGCAGTTTCACGCGCGATGAGGGGTCTCGTGAACTCGCCCTCCGCGCTCCACGAGCTTCGCCGCTCCCTGGCCGCGGGCCCGACGACCGGGCGGCTCCCCGACAGAGCGGCCGACACCAACGGGCCGGAACCGTCACGCGCCGCAATGCTCCCCTCCGGCACGTAGGCGAGCATCGCCGCCGCTTCAGCGTCCAGATACGTGTTAGCCGCTCGCATCACGTCGTCCGGCGTCACGGCCGCGAGCAGGTCGATGTACTCCTCGGCGTACCTGTGGTCGCCCATCGTCTCGAAGAAGCCCAGTGTCATCGCGGCGGTCTCGACGGTCTCGTGTTCAAGGACGTAGCCGGCCTCGAGCCTGCTGACGCTCTTATGCATCTCTTCCGTCGCCACCGGGGTGCGTCTCAGACGTCCGATCTCTCTGAAGATCCCCTCCACGATCGCCGGCGGTGAAGCGTCGAGCGTACCGACGGCGCTCAAGGCGACCACACCTACGTCGCGATGCGCCACCACGGACGCGCCGATATCGGACACCAGACCCGCCTTCGTCTGCAGAGACTTCCTGAGGCGGGAGCTTCGTCCGAGGCCCAGCAAACTGCAGAGCACGTCGAGAACCGGCACGTCCGGATCGCGGACCGCGGGCGCGGGGAAGCCGACGATCAGGCGCGGCTGTCGCAGGTACCCACTCACGACGGAAGACCCGGCCGTCCACGCCGGAGAAGGTCCATGGGATGGA
This sequence comes from Candidatus Eiseniibacteriota bacterium, assembly GCA_043823885.1. Classification (GTDB taxonomy): domain Bacteria; phylum Joyebacterota; class Joyebacteria; order Joyebacterales; family Joyebacteraceae; genus JALGZG01. The sequence continues at coordinate 1,745 of JBDRTQ010000004.1, forward strand.
GTCACGCTCTGCCGGTCATCGATGCGCGCGCCGGTCCCTCGATCGGCGCCGGCATCCACGCCTCGCCCGAAGAGCACCCTCGCCCGCGCGATGACCTCTTCCCCGTTCACATCTCCCACAACCACCTGGACCATGTTCGGGGGCACATACCACCGGCCGAAGTGAGCGGCGAGGGCGCGGCCGTCGACACCGGCGAGCGTCTCCTCGGTTCCCGTGATGCTCCGCCCGTATCCGCTGTCCCGGAAGACCATCTCCATCAGGCGCCGCCAGGCGAACACCGGGGGATTGAGTTCGGACATCCGCGTTTCCTCGACGATGACCGACCGCTCGGCATCGACGGAAGCGCCGGTGAAGGCCGGCGAGCCCAGCATCTCGGCCTGAGCCTCGAGGACCGCCTCCCAGTGCAGAGCCGGCACCACCTGGTAGAACGCTGTGTGGTCGCACCCGGTCCTCGCGTTGAGATATCCGCCGGCGTCCTGGACCGTACGGGCGAGCGGGCCGCGCGGGTCGTCCTCGCTGCCCTTGAGGAGCATGTGTTCGAGGAAGTGGGACACGCCCGAGAGGAGCGGGGGCTCGTCTGAGGAGCCGGTGCCGACCCACAGATTGAGGGCGACCACCGGCGCGACGCGCACCTCGTCCACGAGGAGGGTCATTCCGTTCGGGAGAACTTCGCTCCGGACCATTGCGCCTTCCGATGAGGTGGCCCGCCCAGGGTCCGGCCGCCGACGTAGCCGGTCGCGGGCGGCCGGACCGGTCGGACAGACACAGCAGGGCCGGCTCTACAGCTCCCGGAAGCCCAGCGCCGCCTCTACGAGCGCGGGTTGGATGCTGCCCGTGTCCAGGAGTTCGTCGTGGAACGTCTTGAGATCGAACGCTGCTCCGGCGCGTGCCTCGTACCGCTCCCGAATGCTGAGGATGGCCAACTTCCCCACCAGATAGCTCGAGGGCTGCGTCGGGTTGCCCGTGTAGCGCTTGACCTCAGCCGTCGCGTTGACTTTTTCGAGCCCGACCTCCGACATCATGAACTCGACAGCCTCGTCCACGGACATCTCGCCGAGCTGAAGCCCGACGTCGACGACCACGCGGGCGGCGCGCCATCGCGTTTCCTTCAACTGGCCGAGGCGCGTTCTGGCGTCCGTGTAGAAACCGGCGTCCTTCATCATCTCTTCGCAGTAGAGCGCCCATCCCTCGATGAAGACCGTGTTCCAGAGCAGCCTGCGCACCTTCCGGCGGGTGAGGTTCGAGCGGACCAGCTGAAGGTGGTGCCCGGGATACGCCTCGTGAAGAGCTATGACCGGGATCGTGTGTACGCTGTGCCCCCTGAGTTGCTTCTCCTGGTCCTCGGGTGACAGGCCCTCGTCCGCTGGAGTGACGTAGAAGAGCCCCCTCTGCTTGCTCTCGAAGGGACCGGCCGGATGATACGCCGCGTATGGAAGGATCTTCCTCAGGAAGACCGGTGTGTCGATGACCTCGAGTTCTTCGCCGGCGGGAACGGTGACGAGATCGTGCTCGAGAACGAAGTCTCTGGCCCTCGCCATCTCTTTGGCGTAGTGCTGTCTCAGGCCGGACGCGGACGGGTGGTCGGACTTGAGCTCGTCTATTATCTCGCTCGTCGTTCTTCCGGAGTCGATCTCTCGAGCCAATTCTTCCATCTTCGCCGTGGTCTCAACGAGCATCCGCCTGCCAAGATCTCGCAGCTCGGCGCTGTCCATGCCGAGCATGTGATACTCGCGGTTGATCCATTCATAGCGCTCACGACCGACGTGGAAGGGCACCTCCGACTTCTCGGCCAGGCCTTCGAGGTAGCCGGCGGCGCTCTCGAACGCCTCCCCTGCCGCGTTCCCGGCGCTCACAAGTTCGGCTCGAAGCTCCGGCACCTCCTCCCCGATGCCCGGGATGACCGATCTGGCGAACCCCACTCCGCCTCTGGCCATCTCGGCCCCGACCGTCGCGAAGACCGCCGGTGACTCCCTGACGTTCTCCCGCATCGCGTCGAGAACACCCGGGATCTGCCTCAGCCTGCCGAGGAGCGAGCGAGCGCGGTCCGCCAGCGGAGCGAAGTCACCGAGAACGAGTTCGTTGCACCCGGACAGCGCGGCGCCGACGTATACGTAGGGCTTGAGCTCGTGCGTGCGCAGCTCTTCGTGCTCGAACACCTCGAGCCTCAGCGAAGCCCGCAGAGCCGCCGCATCGATCCTGACCTCGACCGGTTCGCCGTCCAGGGGTATGGCCTCAAGGTCCCGGAGCAGCGACGTCAGATGGTCGTTCTTCTCTTTCTGCGCGTCCGCCCCGAACTCCCCAAGCTCGCCGTCGCGGTCGTGGACCCCGAGGAACGTTGCCATGACCGGATAGTCGGCCAGCAGAGTGCTCACGTAGTCTTCGACGATCTTGTCGAATGCGGCGCTCATTGATCCTCCTGTGTCATTGACGATGATGACCGCCACGCCGACGTGCCGGTCTCGTCCTGATTGTCACACAGCAGGAATGGTCGCTCAAGGTGATTCGCGATTCGGCGGCGGTGCGCCTCCGCAGGAGCGGTGATAGACGCCCGCCCCCAGGCCGAGCGTCATCGCGCATTCAGCGAGACTGCCGGCGAGTGAGTGCAGTAACTGCCGACGCACCGGCGAGCACACGACGGGGAACGAGGCGCTCCTGCGTCCTCCCCCCGAGGCCGCGTGCATCAGGGTGCCGATGACCCCCGATGCCCGCTCGCACGCCCTGTCGCGGCTCGTGCACGCGTCCTGCCGGGCGTGACCGGGATCGCGGGAGCGAACCGGCTCCACCTCGAATCGAAGGTCGGCGCCGAGAAGTGAGTTGAGTCTTGCGAGGTCGCCGAGACAGACGGCAACTCCGCCGGTGTTGTCACCGTGGCCGGAGGACGGAGCCCTCACCTCACGGTCGGGAGTCGTCCGTGCCGCTGTTGCGCGCGTCACTGTGTGTCCGCTGGCCTCCACGGGGTCGTGTGCAGGGACTCGGGGTCTGGCCGGGCGCACCCAACGTCGTCGTCACCACACCGCACCGGCGCCTCCGCAAGAGCCGGTACCGCCCTCCAGTCCCCTCACCCCGCTTGATACGTTCCTGCAGGGTACTCCCGGAGCAACGGCCATGCCACCGCCGACGCGGTGGCCTCGGAATGCACGCTCGCCCGCGCAAGACCGCGTTCCGCAACCGATTAAGGGCGCCCCGCCATCAACAGAAACGGGGCCCCGCCACGAAGGCGACGCCCCACCGTGAATCAGGTTGACGATTTCAGAGCTTACGAGAGCGCCTCATGGCCGCGTACGCCTCAAGCACGATACCGAGCTTCCTGAGGTTGGTCGCGAGTCTCGTAGCCTCCGTCAGCCCGCTCCTGGCGCTCTTCTCCATGAGCTCGGCCACGCGGCTGCCGTCCGCCTTCTCCGTCTCAGCCGTGATGATCCTGTCGGCCGCCTTGAGGGCCGCCTCGGCGTCCTCTCGTCTCTTCTCGAGCGGTCCGACGGCCTGCGAGGCGACCTGCGCCATCGTGCGGGCCGCGTCCCTCAGCCCGTTGACCGCTCTGGCAAGCGACGCCTCGTCTATGGACGGTCGCGCCACTTCGTCCACGACCGCGTCGGCCAGCAGTTCGGCCTCACGGGCGAGCGACCCGAGCGACCTCAGCCGTGCCGCCGGGTCGCCGGGCGGCGGGTTACCGGAAGCCCCTCTTGCGACTCCGGCCACCAGCCCCCGCGCCTCGCCGAGGCAACCGGCCACCTTGCGCAGGATGGCGATCTCCGCCGCCGCGCCCTCACTGAGTTCCTTGAGTGAGACGAGGAGCTCGTGCGAAGACCTCATGATCTCCGGAGCAGCGCGCTCGAGCTCCTCTATGACGTCCTTGCTCGACGTGAGCTCGGACCGGGTGTCCGTGGAATCCCCTATGAGCGTGACCAGCTTGTTGATCTCGTCGTTAAGCTGCCCCAGCTCGTCCGTCCGCGTCAGATCCGACAGCACGCCCGTGTCGCCGTGTCGGGCCACGTAGCAGGCGCGCACCAGTCTGCGGACCGCCCTGCTCAACGCATTCCCCCAAACGGCCACGACGACGACGGAGAGAACGAGAAGACCGCCCAGCACGATCTGGATCGCCGCGGGCTGCGCTCCGGCGAGATACATCGCCAGAAGCAGCAGATCCTGTAGCACCAGGATCGCGACGACCAGAAGGACTATCTTGATCTCGATGCTTGGGCCAGTTCGTTCCATCTGACCTTCCCCATGCGGCGGGACGTTCGAGGCGCCCGCTGCATGCATGACACGCACACCAACGTGTGTGCGAGATCCCTCTCTGCACTCTCTTTCGGATTCTGCAAGTAGCATGCCAGCGGGATGGGG
>JBDRTQ010000005.1:0-2483 GCA_043823885.1 Candidatus Eiseniibacteriota bacterium
CATATTCGGCTGTCTGTCGCTGGGCACGTGCAAGACCGTCTGCCCGTTCGACGCCGTCACGCTCTCCGACGAGGGCGTTGTCCAGATCAACGTCAGGAAGTGCACCGGCTGCGGCAAGTGTGTCGAGGCCTGCCCCGTCAACATAATCGAGCTGGTCTCCAGGGACATGAAGGTCCACGTCCGGTGCTCGTCGCACGACAAGGGAAAGAAGGCCAAAGCCGTGTGCGCGATCGCCTGCATCGCGTGTCAGCTGTGCGTCAAGAAGTGCCCGATCGACGCGATCCACATGGAAGACGACCTGGCGGTCATCGACTACGGGAAGTGCACCAACTGCGGCATCTGCGCCGCGGTCTGTCCGACCGGCGCGATCATCGACGACATCAAGGCGCGTCCCAAGGCGGTCATCGGCTCGAAGTGTGAGGGTCTGGGCAAGTGCGTGGACGTCTGCCCGGTCAAGGCCATAGCGGGCGAGCCGGGGCAGAGGCACGAGATCAGCCGCGAGAAGTGCATCGGCTGCGGCCTCTGTCTGGACGCCTGCCCCACGAAGTCGATCGGCATGGTCGGAGCTCTCGGACACCAGAGGGACAGAGATTGACCAACAACGCGATTCCCAAAAGCAGACTGCTGCTGTTCATGAGGGCCGCGAGGGCGCCGTTTCTGACCGTATCGGTGATGCCCGTGCTCATCGGCGCGACGCTGCCATTCTGGCTGAGGCCCGACGGCTGGAGCTTCAGCGCGTTCCGTCTTGTCGAGACCGTCGTCGCCATCGTCCTTCTGCACATGGGCGCCAATCTGGGGAACGGCTACTACGACCACATCTCAGGCGCCGATCCGGCCAATCCCAATCCCGGAGTGCTGTCGGGCGGTTCCGGTCTCATCACGAGCGGAGCGCTCCCGGCGAGCTTCTTCCTGAGAAGTTCGATCGTGTGTCTCACTCTGGGCGCCGCGCTCGGCCTTCATCTCAACTTCACGGTGCCCGGCAACCTGATCCTCTTCGTCGGCATCGCCGGTGTCGCGCTCGCGCACTTCTACACGGCGCCGCCCGTCAAGCTGGCCTACCGCGGACTGGGCGAAGTGGCGGTCGGGCTCGCGATCGGCGTTCTGCCCGTGATCGGTTCGTACTACGTGCAGGCGGGGACGTTCTCGTGGCGCGTCGTGCTGGCGTCTCTGCCCATCGCGTTCGCGACCGTCCTGATCCTCTGGGTCAACCAGATAGTCGACTTCAAGCCCGACCGCGACACCGGCAAGAGGACCCTGGCCGTCATCGTGGGCCCGCGCGCCGCCGGGCGCGGGATGGTGCTGGCCCTGGCGCTGCTGATGTTCGGCTCACTTTTTGCGGCCGTCTTCACGGCCTCGCTCATACCGCTCACACTTGTCGCAGTCCTTGCGTTCGGACTCATCCGCACGGTCGTGGCCGACTGTTGGATTCACTACGGTCGTCCCGACATGCTGGCCGAGGCATCTTTCTCGGCGATCAGACTGCACCTCACCCTCGGCATCATAATCGCCGGATCCGCACTCGCAGCAATCGGGAGCTGACGACAGTGGCATTGGACAGGAAGCGGCTCGCTCTCGAGGTGGCGGCGCTCCTGGTTGTCGTCGCGCTCATCGTCACGTTCGCGACGCGCAACCGCGGCGACTCCGGCCGGCACGTCGACCACCGATTCATGATGGGCACGATCGTGTCGGTGACGGTATTGACACCGGACGCCGACGCGGGCCGCGCGGCCATCGAGGCGGCGTTCGACGAGATCGCGCGCGTCGAGGCGCTGACGACGCGCTACTCGGACGACAGCGAGATCTCAAGACTGAACGCCCTGAGTGATGGCTACACAGGAGAGCACGTCAGCCGCGAGGTCGCGGAGGTCGTGGGGCGCTCGCTGGCGATCGCGGAGGTGTCCTCCGGCGCGTTCGACATCACGGTCGCGCCGCTTGTTGATGCCTGGACGCTGCCCGGGGGGGAACTCGCGCCCCCGGACGAGTCGCGAATCCGCGAGGCGCTTCTGCACGTGGACTGGTCCGCCGTCCATGCAGACACGGCCTTCCGCACGATGACGGTCGAGCCTGGGACGGAACTGGACCTCGCGGGGGTCGCCAAGGGCTACGCCGTGGACAGGGCCGTGGCCGCGCTCAGGCGGGCCGGAGTCGGCGCGGGGATCGTAGACGCCGGAGGTGACGTCGGGTTCGTGGGAACGCCTCCCGACCCAGGCGGATGGCGCGTGGGCATCAAGCACCCCAGAACAGACGGGTTGCTGGGCGTTGTTGTTCTGGACGGTGGCAGCGTCGCGACCTCGGGTGACTACCAGCGCTTCGCCATGGTCGACGGCGTGCGCTACCACCACATATTCGACCCCTCGACCGGGTATCCCGCGCGGGGCGTCATGAGCGTCACCGTGGCGCCCGAGCTCGCCGTCGACGCGGCCGCGCTGGCGACGGCGGTCTTCGTGCTCGGTCCCGAGGACGGGATGGAGCTCATCGAGCGC
>JBDRTQ010000006.1:0-6055 GCA_043823885.1 Candidatus Eiseniibacteriota bacterium
CGCCACCTCCGTCCTGACGGGCAGGCGGTCCCTGGGCGGCGTGTTGATTATCGACATGTCGCGGGCGCCCACGAGCGACATGTGGAGCGTGCGGGGGATCGGCGTGGCCGTCATCGTGATGACGTCCACCGACTTCCTCATTGTCTGAATGGTCTCCTTGTGGAGAACTCCGAACTGCTGCTCCTCGTCTATGACCAGGAGCCCGAGGTTGTGGAACTTGACGTCCTTCTGCACGAGCCGGTGCGTTCCGATGATAATGTCTACCTTGCCCTCGGCGACGCGCTCGAGCACGCGCTTCTGCTCCTTCGGCGTCCTGAACCTGGAGAGAACGTCGATCTCAACGGGGTAGTCGGCAAGGCGGTCCTTGAAGGTCGTGAGGTGCTGCTGCGCGAGAATGGTCGTCGGCACGAGCACCGAGACCTGTTTTCCGTCCATCACGGCCTTGAACGCCGCGCGGATCGCGACCTCCGTCTTCCCGAACCCGACGTCTCCACACACGAGCCGGTCCATCGGACGGCTGGACTCCATGTCGCGCTTGATCTCTTCCGTCGCCCTGAGCTGGTCCTCTGTCTCCTCGTATATGAATGAGGCTTCGAGCTCCTGCTGCCACACGACGTCCTCGCCGAACGCGTGACCCGGACGGGACTTCCTCGCCGCGTAGAGGCCGAGCAACTCGCGTGCGAGCTTGGCCACCGCCTCCGTGGCCTTTGCCTTGGTCTTCGCCCAGGACACACCGCCGAGTCTGTTCAGGCGCGGCTTGACGCCGTCTTTCCCGACGTACTTCTGGAGGCGGTCCATCTCGTCGGACGGAACGTAGAGCTTGCCGCCCTCGGCGTAGTCGACCACCACGCAGTCGATCAGCCGGCCGTCGGCCTCGAGGCGCGTCATGCCCACGTACTCCCCGATCCCGTGATTGATGTGCACGACGTAATCGCCCTGAACCAGCGCCTCGAAGCTTGATATGGGCGCCCCGCCGCGGAACTTGCGACGTCTGCGCCTTCTGTATCGGTCGAAGATGTCGTGGTCCGTGTAGACGACCAGGCCGGCGGCAGGCAACGCGAAGCCCTTCTCGAGACTTCCCACCTCCAGGGCAACGTCGGTGGCCGCCTCCCCCAGCAGCTCGGACAGGCGCATTGCCTGCCCCTTGTTGTCGCACATGATGAGGACTCGGTTGTCGCGCGCGAGCTCGCTCAGGCGCGTCCGGAGAAGCTCGAGGTCGGAACCGAACGACTCCTGCAGCTTCGCGTCGACCGTCCAGCGCTCGTAGCCCTCCAGGCCCGGCCTGGCGACGAGACCGGAGGCGACTATCGGCCTCTTGCCCACCCGCTCCATCAGCCGGTCGAACGGAACGAGGAGCGACTCCGGTTCGCAGAGCGGAACCAGCTCTCTCTTCTCGTGGAAGATCTTGGCCGCCTCGAGAGAGAGCTGCTCCGCGCGGTCCCAGACCTCGTCGGACCTGATGACGAACACCCCGGCCGCGTCCGGCAGGTGGTCGATCAGCGTCTCGGTGTCTTCGTTGATGGTGGGAAGATACTGCTCGACCCCGTCGAAGTAGAAACGTGTCTCGAGCCCGTTCAACAGGTGATCCCTGTCCTCGGAGTCGCCGGAGTGCATTTCCCGCAGGCGCTGAGCAATCTCGGCACTTCCCTCGCCCCGCAGGACGACCTCGCGTCTCGGAAGCACGGACACCTCGTCGAGTTCGCGGATCGAGCGCTGGCTGTAAACGTCGAACTGGCGGATCGACTCTATCCGATCGCCGTCGAGTTCGAGCCTCATCGGGTCGTCGTAGCCGAACGGCAGAAGGTCGACGATGCCTCCGCGGACGCTGAAGTCGCCGGAATCCTCGACCAGTCTGACGCGCTTGTAGCCCAGGTCGATCAGCGACCGCGCGAACGCCCCGGGGTCGAGCGTATCTCCGGTGGACAGTTTGTGCGTCACGTCGGCCAGAAGACGTCGCGACAGGGTCGTCTGCATGACGGCCTTCGGCGTGGTGACGATGACGATCGGCTCCCCCGCGGCGAGTCGCGAGAGGGTCAGGAGTCTGGATTCTGTTATGGTCGCGAGCGGGGAGCGTCTCTCGTACGGAAGGGTCTCCCACTCGCTGAAAAGCTGAACGCAGTCTTCGCCGAGGAACGTCGCGAGGTCATCATAGGTGTGTTCCGCGTCCGAGAAGGTCGAGGTGATCACGACCCAGACGTGCGGAAGCTCACGGGCGAGGACCGCCGCGAGCAGCGACTTGGAGGAACCGAGCAGGCCGCTCACCCACAGCCTGCGCCGCCCGGCCTTCACGCTCTCGGCGATGTCGCGGAGGGGCGCCGCCCCGCGCGCTATGTCGACTATCCCTCGTCCGGGCATGTGGTTGTCCCAATTCGATTGCAGGCCGGTCGGCGGCTCGAGCCTCCCCTTGAGGCTCGAGCATTCCGCTCTGTGGGTCTGGTCCGCCCTGCCCCTTGAGGCTCGAGCATCCCGCTTCGCGGTCTGAATCGCCCTGCGGGGCAGGGCGGACCAGACCTTGCAACCTAGCCGAGCCGTGGCCGCGCCAGGTACATCTCCACCGCCAGGAGCGCGAGAGCGACGTACAGGAACGCCCGCCAGAGCTCGCGCCCGTACCTCGCCTGCAGCACCTCGTCCTCAAGCTTCACGCCCGCCTCGATGAACGTCACGGGCAGCGGTGACAGTAGTTCCTCTATCTCGCTTCTGTCGGCCGGGGCGAGGTCGGATTCGCGCGGGTCAACATTGACGGCCCCGAGCGCGACCGTTCTTCCGCCCACGTGAAAGCGGTAGACCCCCGGGTCGGCGGCACGCTCGATCACGGCAGCGGGTCCCGGGCGATGCCGGAACGCCGCGGTCAGGGCCGGTCCGGAAGGCGGCTCAACCTCCATGCGACCGGTCGGGACCGCGCCTAGCCGCACCGCCAGGTCCTCACCTACGGTGACGGACGCGGGGCGTGAACTCGTCCGTGACAGGCGTTCGGCCAGCCGGTGCATGAGGGGCACGACGAATCCGCTCCGAGGCAGGTCGCCCCAGGACGGGTCGACGCCGGTCATCAGTACCGCGACCTCGCCTTTCGGGTCGGCGCCGTCCGCCTCCGAGGCGCCCGTGGCCGCGCGTCTCAGGGTGAGCGCGGGCCCTATCCCGGGTAGCTCCAGGACCTCCTCGACCTCGGTGGCGCGCACGTCGAACGCGCGCCTCACCGCTATATCGTCGACCAGACGCCCGCCGACGACGAGCCCGTCAAGCAGAGGGTGCCCGTGCACGGCCGGCGCCAGCCGCACCCCTTCGGGACGCTCGGTCGGCGCGAGGATCTCGACCCCCGCAAGCTCCGGCAGGAGCCCAGCGTTCCAGAAGCGGACGTCCGTGCGGTTGCCGAGCACTATCAGAAGACCTCCGCCGTCGTCGACGTGTCGCCCGAGCCAGCTCACGGCGGCGTCCTCCAGCCTCCCTACGTCGGCCAGCACGACCAGGGGAAATCTGTCGTTCTCCTGGCGGGCCAGCGCGTCCTGCGATACCACGGAGACCGAGAACCTGTCGCTCGCTTCCGTGGGGTCGAGCGCGCGTTCCAGATAGTCGGCGTCGTCGAGTTCTCTGGCGTCGCCGGGACGAACCACCAGAACCTCCGTCACTCGCGCCGCGGGGATCACGAAGTAGCGCCTGTTGTCGGCGTCGAGCGCGTCGGGCGGCAGTTCGACCCGGCCATCGTGCCATTCGGATTCGGCCACGGTCACGACGAAACGTGCTGTGGCGGACCCGCCGCTCTCCACTTCGACGCCCGCCTGTCCCGCCTGCTCTCCGTCGATGAAGAGCCTGACCATGACCTCGCCGCTTCGGCGCCCGTAGTTCGAAACCCGCGTGCTCACTGAGAAGAGGCCCGCGGCTCCGCCGTACTTCCGCTCGACGGCGACGGACGAGAGCCCCAGGTTCGTCGTGGGGCCTGCGAGCGGCAGCACGTAGGCACGAACGTCATCGCGCGGGAGCTCTGTCCCGCCCCCCTGACCTTCCTCCGTCGACGCCGGCGGCTCGCCGGGGTCGTGCCCCCATCCGGTGCGTTGCATGTCGCCGAGCACGTAGAGCTCGCGGTTGAGGTTCCGCGACTCCTCGAGCAGCGCCGACGCCAGGTCGACCGCGCGTGAGTAGTCCGTCGCGGAGGCCCCGGCTTCCGTGCCGTTCACGGCTTCCAGAAGGGCGTCGGGGCTGAAGGTGCCCTCGGCCAGCACGGCGCGAGCCGGGTCGCCCGCGGTCACGAGAAACGCCTGGTCTCCGTCGTCGAGGAGTTCCGCTATCTCCCGCGCGGACCGCACGGCACTCGCAAGAAGATCGCCGCCCTCGCCGGCTCTCGACATGCTCGCGCTGTCGTCCATGATGATGGCGATAGACGTCTTCGCGTGCGCGCCCCCACCTCCTGCGGAGGAGCCCTTGAGGGTGGGGCGCGCCAGAGCCAGAGCCGCGGCAAGGATGATGAGACTCCTCACGATCAGCAGCAGGATCTGACGGAGGCGCACGCGTCTGATGCGCTTCCGCTCGAGCTCCTTGAGGAAGCGAAGCGAGCTGAAGTCGACGGTCGAGACGCGACGCCGGCTGATGAGATGGATGAGAAGAGGCAGCAGCGCGGCCAGCGCGGCGAACAGGAAGGCGCTGTTCAGGAACGTGAAGTTCAACCGGTTCTCCTTCGTGCCCGCCTCCGCGGACGATGCCACGGCGCGGGACGGACGGCTCGTGCGCTACCCGAGCCTCTTGCGCTTCTCCAGATACGAGAAGAGCGCGCGGTCGTAGTGCGTCGACGTCAGAACCGGCACGTAGTCGATCCTGCTCTCGGCGCACTCGCGTCTCAGGAGCTCCTTCCAGCGGTCCACGGCGTCCACGTAGTCGCCCCGGATCGAGAACGGCTCGGTGGTCATGAGTTCCCCGGTCTCCATGTCGCGGAACGTCGCGTCCGCTTCGAAATTGAATTCGGCCTCTCTCGGGTCGAGGACGTGGAAGACGATAACCTCGTGCTTGAGGTGTCGGAAGTGCTTGAGACCCGGAAGCACGCGCTCGGGGTCGTCCAGCAGGTCGGACACGAGTATCACGAGTCCGCGGCGCTTCACGCGGCGCGCGAGGTCGTGGAGCACTATGCCGATATCGGTCTCGGAGCTCGCCCTTGCGCGGTCCAGCTCCGCTAGCAGAGTGTGCAGTTGCGTCGGGCTCGACCGGGGTGGCACGAACTCGCGGACGGCCTCATCGAACACCATGAGACCGACGGAGTCCTGCTGCTTGAGCATCAAGTAGATGAGCGCCGCGGAAAGGTAACGCGAGTATTCCAGTTTCGAGACGCCGCCCGAGCCGTAGTCCATCGACTTGCTCGCGTCGAGGAGGATGTAGCCGCGGAGGTTGGTCTCCTCCTCGTATTCCTTGATGTAGAAGCGGTCCGTCTTCGCGTAGACCTTCCAGTCGATGTGCTTGAGCGGGTCGCCCGGCATGTACTGACGGTGCTCCGCGAACTCGACGCTGAAGCCCTTGTACGGACTCCTGTGCATACCGGTCACGAAGCCCTCGACGACCAGGCGCGCGCGCAGCTCCATGGTCGCCAGCTTCGAGACGACCACGGGGTCGAGGAATCGTCTGTAGGACTCGTCGGGCATCGTCGGGCTCCGGTGTGTACGCCAATCCGGGCGCTGGGGCGCCGGTCTCCCCCGCAGCGCGATTTGGCCCAGTTGAGGGCCGTCAGAGCGCCAGGGGGAGGGCCGGCGGCCCAGCGTTCTACTTTGCGTCGTTGATGAGGCGGTCGACGATGTCCGACGCGGACACACCGTCGGCCTCGGCATTGAAGTTCGTCACGATGCGGTGCCGAAGCACGGGCTGCGCGACCGCTCTGACGTCCTCGGTCTCGGGCGCGAACTGGCCCCTGAGGATCGCGCGGGTCTTCGCTCCAAGAACCAGGTACTGCGACGCGCGCGGGCCGGCGCCCCAGCTGACCCAGTTCCGTATGTAGTCCGGCGAGCTGTCCGTCGGGCGCGTGCTGCGCGCCAGGCGTACCGCGTAGGCCAGGACATGGTCGGGCACTGGCACGCGGCGCACG
>JBDRTQ010000007.1:0-2665 GCA_043823885.1 Candidatus Eiseniibacteriota bacterium
TTTCCCTGCGCGTCCTGCTGAACGTCAATGCAGTGCGGTGTTCGTTGTTGACGGGTTCGACCATCTGTTTATTGGGATGCTGCTTGAACACTGGGATTCTAACCAACCTTCCAACGTTCATAACGTAATACAGAAATACGGTCAAGTCAATAGTTTCACCTGAATTCATGTCCCGGCCGATGTGAATATAGATCACCTGCGAGGGCGGCGGGCGGCCCGCGTGGCGTAAGAGCGCTCCTTGAGCCGTCATCTGACGGTTGACACGGACACTGCAACCTTGATAGCCTCAGCAGTTGCTTGATATCTGCAAGCCGCAGCCACTGCCGTCGCCGGGCACGCGCCTCGCGTCCGCGACGCCGACCGTCCTTCCCTGGGAGGAGACATGATCACCGATCTGAACGAGATATTCTCTACGAACGCGAAGCACATGAAGAAGTCCGTCATCCGGGAGCTCCTGAAGCTGACTCGGAGGCCCGAGGTCATCTCGTTCGCCGGCGGGCTGCCGGACCCGGCGGCTTTCCCCGTTGAAGAGGTCGCGGAGATCACTGCGCACGTGCTCAGGACGCAGGGCGCCACCGCGCTTCAGTACGGCCCGACCGAAGGAGATCCCAAGCTCAAGGAAGAGCTGATCGCGCACCACGAGCGCGAGGACGGCATTCAACTCAAGCCTGAGAACATCCTGATCACCGTGGCGTCTCAGCAGGGGCTGGACCTCACGGCCAAGGTGTTCGTCAATCGGGACGACAACGTCATCGTCGGTCTTCCGACCTACGTGGGTGGTCTCGGCGCGTTCACGAGCTACGGTGCGCGCATGATCGGCATCGAGCTGGACGACGACGGGATGCGCATGGACCTCCTCGAACGCAAGCTCGAGCGCATGCACAAGAAGCGACTGAAGCCGAAGTTCATCTACGTGGTGCCGGACTTCCAGAACCCCGCGGGGATCACGATGAGCGAGGCGCGCCGCCGCACCCTCATCGATCTGGCGCACAAGTACGACGTCCTCATCGTCGAGGACAGTCCTTACAAGGAGCTGCGGTTCGAGGGGGAATCTCAGCAATCCATATTCGCTCTGGACGGGACGGGTCACGTGATCGGCCTGCACACGTTCTCGAAGATCCTGTTCCCGGGCATGAGGCTCGGCTGGGTCATCGGAGACGAGGCCATCATCCAGAAGATGGTCATCGCAAAGCAGGCGACCGACCTGTGCACGCCTCCGTTCACTCAGGCCATCATCGCCGAGTTCGCGGCGCGGGGTCTTCTCGCCAAGGTCATCGAGAACGTCAAGGGCATCTACCGCGAGAAGAGGGATCTGATGCTCTCAGCACTTGACGAGTACATGCCCGACCTTCCGGGGCTGTCATGGACGCGCCCGGAGGGCGGCCTCTTCCTTTGGGTCAGGTTGCCGGACGGTTTCGATGCCGAACAGCTCTTCTACGAGGCCATCGAGCAGGACGTTGCCTTCGTCGTGGGAAGCGCCTTCCACTGTGACGGAGGCGGCAAGAACGCAATGAGGCTCAACTTCTCGTACCCGACGAAGGAGAACATCGTCGAGGGTGTGAAGCGGCTGGCTGGTGTGATAGAGAAGCACAAGACCGCCGTGAAGAACGGCAGGAACATGGTGATATCGCCCTGACCCGCAGGTTTGCGGGCCCCGGGGCGCTGCAGGCCGCCGGGGGCGCCCCACGGCCACGCGGTTCATCGCGGACCGTGACATCCCCTGCGGCTCGTTGGTGTGGTTGTCGGAAGTCGACTCAGTCAGCAACCAGAACGGAGCGCAACGGAATGGCAGACAAGAGAGCAGATCTGGCTGGACCCGGCATCAGCACGTACGAAGAGGTCGCGAAGATACTCCCGAAGGACTACAGGCCCATCCTCTCTCCGATGGACCGGATGAAGGCGCTCTACGAGATCAAGCGGTACATCGAGGACGGCATGGCGAAGGAACTCAACCTGCAGCTCGTTCAGGTTCCGCTCATCGTCGACAAGAACAGCGGCGTCAACGACTATCTGGACCGCGACGGCTCGCGGACGCCCGTCGAGTTCCCGGCGGGGCTCGGTCTCGACAAGCCCATCCAGACGCAGGTCGTGCAGGCGGCGACGAAGTGGAAGCGCATGGCTCTGGCGCAGTTCGGCTGCGCTCCGGGCGAGGGCATCAACACCGACATGCGCGCGGTCCGGAAGGACTACTTCCTCGACCACGACCACAGCTCGTACGTCGACCAGTGGGACTGGGAGAAGACCATCACCGCTGAGGACAGGAACCTCGACTACCTCAAGGACACGGTCAAGAAGATATGGAAGGTCATCCACGGCGCCGGCAAGCGCGCCCAGGAGATGTACCCGCAGCTCAAGGACTCGCGCTATCCGGACATTCCCGAGGAGCTCGAGTTCTTCCACGCTGAGGAGATCCTGGCGATGTACCCTGACCTCCCGCGGAAGCAGCGCGAGACGGCGATCATCAAGGACCATCCCGCCATCTTCATCATCGGCATCGGCTGGGTTCTCGAGGACGGCTATCCGCACGAGATGCGCGCGGCCGACTACGACGACTGGGTCACCGAGACCATTGAGAAGAACGGCAAGATGATGCACGGTCTGAACGGCGACATTCTGGTCTGGAACCCGGTGACGCAGCGGCGGCACGAGCTGACGTCGATGGGTA
>JBDRTQ010000008.1:0-2522 GCA_043823885.1 Candidatus Eiseniibacteriota bacterium
ATCAACCCCGGTCTCGCATCCGCGCAGAGCAACCTCGGACTCCTCTACCTCAAACGGGGCAGGGAGGACGAGGCGCGGCGCAGACTGATGGCCGCCACGCGCGACGACCCGACGCTCAAGCCAGCATGGGAGAACCTGGCGCGGCTTGGCATCATGACGCAGGACGCCGCCCTGGCCACGTCGGCCTTCGAGCGCGTGCTCGCGCTGGACCCGGGCGATGCGTACGCACACTGGAACCTGGCCATCCTCTACGGGGCGGATCCTTCGCGCCGCGAGGACTGCATCCGGCACGCCAGGCAGGCCGCGGCGCTCGAGCCCTCGCTGCGAGCCGAGGCGGCAGAGATCATCAGCGCGCTCACGGCGCAAGGCGACCCTCCGGGTCAGTAGGCACGGGACGTTCGCAGAAGGAGACACGCTTGCCCAAGAGACTTACCGCGATGTCGGTGCTCGCGCTGGCGGTTCTCACGACCGCCGTCCTGCTGGTGTCCTGCTCCCGGTCACCATCGCGCCCCAACGTGGTCGTCATCGTTCTGGACACGGTCCGACTGGACTACACAGGTTCCGGCGGGACCGACGGGCGGCTGACCCCGGAGCTCGATGGCCTCGCGGCGGAAGGCATCGTCTTCACACGCGCGTGGTCGAATGCGCCATGGACCGTCCCGTCACATGCGTCGATGTTCACCGGCCTCCTCCCGTCGTCTCACAAATGCAACGGTCGGAACTTCACGTTCCTGTCACCGGAGCCGACATTCGCCGAGCTCCTCAGCGAATCCGGCTACCAGACGGTCGCGTTCTTCAGTAATCCGTGGCTGAGCGACAAGTTGACGGGCATGCTGCGGGGGTTCGAGGAGCGCTTTGTCGAGGCGGGGGACGGGACCGAGATTCTGACCACGGTCGATCAAGGTGGAGGTCGCACCGTCGCCAATGTCTCCGCCTGGCTGAGCGGGCGGAGCGACGAACGCCCGTTCCTCATGTTCGTCAATCTGCTGGAGCCGCACCTCCCGTACCATCCACCACTGGACTACCGTGAGGCCCGCCTCTCCGATGTCCCGCGTGACTATGTGATCACGACCGCGATGGCCCAGAAGTGGAACGCCGGCCTGCTCGGGCCCGACGAGATCGATTTCGAGAGCGTCGGCAGGCTTTACGGCGGCGACGTCAACACGGCGGACAGGTATCTGGGCGAGATCCTGCGGCTCCTCAAAGAACGCGATGTCTTCGAGGACGCCGTGATCATAGTCACCTCCGATCACGGTGAGAACCTCGGCGACCATGGGTACATGGACCACCAGTTCGGAGTGTTCGCCTCGCTGATAGACGTCCCGCTGGTCGTACGCGCGCCGGGGCTCCTGCCTCCCGGCGTTCGGGAAGACCCCGTCATGCTCACCGACGTATACGACACGGTGCTCGAGGCGGCGGGAGTCATGACCGGCCCGGAGACGCCGCACAGCCACTCGCTTCTGGGACCCCCAGCGGATGCCGCCCGCCCGCAGATAGCGGAGTATTCAGGCGCGAATCCGGAACTCGTGAAGTACCTCAGGCAGCTCAACCCCCTGCACGACACGTCGCGGCAGGAGGTGGCCTTCAGCAAGATCCGGGTCGACAGCCTGGAGTTCACGGTGGGAACGGACGGGTCGAGGCTGCTGTACGACCTTAAGAACGACCCGGGGAGAGAACTCGATCTCGCGCCTGGCAATCCCGCGGTCGTGGGTGCGCTCTTCGAGCTTCTCCCGGCCGTGAGGCACGCCGACGGCGTCGAGGTCGAGATCGACGACGAGACGCGCGAGTCGCTCCGGTCGCTGGGGTACATCAGATAGGAGAGGCGTTCGATGAGACCTGCTCCCGATGGTCTCTCCAGGTACGCGCCTGGTTGAGCCGGTCTGGCTGTCCGGCGCCGCGCGGCACTGCGCACAACGGACGGATAACCGAGACCCCCGGAGCTTCTGCCCCGGGGGTCTCTTCGAACCTGCTGCGCGTTCTCGGAAGCGTTGCGGGGAGCGGCAGGGCCCGATTCCTCCGCTGGCTTCCGGTGTTTTCCGACCTAGAATATCCGGTAGCCGATGCTGGCGTTGACCGACTTGTTCCACTCGGCGTCGCCGGTCTTGTCCAGCTGGCCGTTCACTACGATGTTGATCTGGTTCTCAATGTAGAAAATGAAGCCCGCGCGAAGCGCGTGGTTGTTGACGGCATCGTCGTCGGCTGACGCCCGCTCGACCTGAAACTGGTATCCGCTGATCAAGTCGATCCGGTTCGAGAGCTCGTAGACGTAGTCGGTGGTCGACAGGATCGTGTACGCGCCGCCCATGTCGTCGAACGGCGTGCTGTAGTCAGTCCTGTGATTGACCTGTGAGGTCAGACCCATGGGGTAGGAGAAGCTGCCGCCGCCCTCGACGGAACCCTGTGGGTCGCTCTCGTCGAAGGTCGTGATCTCGTGACCGGGGAACCAGCGCAACCAACCGTCGAGGCCGAGGGCCTCGGCGACGGGCTGAAGGTCGCTGACGTAGCGGTGGTCCGTCGCGACG
>JBDRTQ010000009.1:0-2839 GCA_043823885.1 Candidatus Eiseniibacteriota bacterium
GCTCTCCGCTGGCGGTCATGACCTTGCGCTTGGCCTCATGGAAGTCGCAGTGCCAGAGGCCGTGGACGTGGGTGACCTCGAAGGAGCGGCGCTCGCGGGGCACGAAGTCGGGGCGCTGCTCGTGCCGCCGCGGTTTGCGCCGCTTGCCGAGCCCGTTTTGCTTCATGTAGCGGCAGACGGTCGCGTAGCCCGGCAGGGGCAAGAGCTCGGGCTTCTCTCGGGCGAGCGCGACCAGATTGTCGTGCACGAGCTGGTAGCTCCAGCGGGGGTGCTGCTGCCGCAAGGACCGCATCGCCTCGGCCACCGCGGCCGTGACACTGGGATGGGTGCCGGCGTGCCGTGGCACCTTGCGCGCGAGCGCGCCGATCGGGTCCAACTTCTCGCGGGCGCAATAGAACCACCTCTCGATGCTCTTGGCGCTGAACCGGATGGCCTCCCCACTGGTGGGGTGACGCCACACGCACGCCGCGAGCGCGGCGATCTTCGTGCCGAGCTCGCCCGGCTCCGGCGGCGCGCTCAACAGCGGCGCGATGATGCCAAAGCGAAAGCGTGCCCAGCGCATGCGAGCCGGTCTGCTGATGTCGTCGTCGCCCATCGCGTCCTCGCCGGCGATCTCCGCGCCGGTGAGCTACACCCTACGCGATGCTGCCTCCTCCGACGGAGCGACATCTTCTGCGTGAGTCAGACGAGCACCTGGCAGACGCCGAGGCCTCCCACAAAACGTGAGACGTCAGCCCCCCGGTGTCAGCATAGTTGTCGCGTCTTCGCGTGATCAGATCTGAATGAGAACTCCCCGCCGTAGCCGTAGTGGGGAGGAGGAGGTGGGGAGGAGGAGGGGGGACCGGGGGGAGGGGGAGACTGACAAGCTGTGGGTAGGCTGTGATCGCGCGTGGAGTGGCTGTTGATGACGAGAGGGGCGAGAAGGACCACAAGGACGTGGAGTACTCGACGAGGTTCAAGCGGACCATGATCAAGAAGCTGGTCGGCCCCGGTCGACGAACTGCGACGGCGCTGGCCAAAGAGACGGGGGTACCCCAACCGACCCTCTCGCGCTGGCTGCGCGGAGCGAGTAACGTCCGGAGCATGAGCGAGGACAAGGACCGAGAGACCAAGCAGCGTCGGCCGCAGGACTGGAGCGCCGAGGAGAAACTCGAGGTTGTGACGGAGGCGGAGGGGCTCTCCGAGGAGGAGCTGGGCGCCTTCTTGCGACGGAAGGGGCTGCACGAAGCACAGCTCAGGGAGTGGCGCGAGGTGGCTCTCGGTGCACTCGGTTCTCGGAAGGCCGGGAACCTGAGCAAGGCCGAGGCCCGGCGGGTCCGCGAACTCGAGCGTGAGCTCAGGCGCAAGGATAAGGCGCTCGCCGAGGCGGCGGCGCTCTTGGTGCTCCAAAAAAAAGTCCAGGCGCTATGGGGGGACGGGGACGACGACACGGACCCGAGGAGAGGAAAGTGATCCTGGGGCTCGTCGACGAGATGACCGCCGAGGGCGTGAACCTCGCGGCGGCGACGAAGGTGATCGGCGTGAGCTCGCGGACCGTGGAGCGCTGGCGACGCCAAGATGGTGGCGAGGACCAACGACGGGGACCGAAGAGGGAGCCCTCGAACAAGCTGAGCACGAAGGAGCGTGAGCACGTGCTGAAGGTGGCGGACAGCGCCGAATACCGGGACCTCTCGCCGAAGCAGATCGTGCCGAAGCTGGCCGACGAGGGGACGTACGTAGCGTCGGAGTCGACCTTCTATCGCATCCTGCGCGAGGAAGGGCAACTCGCCCATCGTGAGAAGAGCCGGCCGGCGAGCCGGAAGCCGGACGAGCATGTGGCGACGGGACCGTGTCAGCTTTGGTCGTGGGACATCACGTACCTCCGGAGCGCTTTGCGAGGGTGCTTCTTCTACCTGTACCTGGTGGTGGACATCTGGAGCCGGAAGATCGTGGGCTGGACCGTCGAGGAGAGCGAGTCGACCGACCTCGCTGCCGCGCTCTTCCGTCGGACGTGCGCCGAGCTCGGCATCGATCCGAACGGGCTCGTGCTGCACTCGGACAACGGGGGCCCGATGAAGGGGTCGACGATGCTGGCGACGCTGCAGCGCCTGGGCGTCGTGCCGTCCTTCAGTCGGCCCCATGTCTCCGACGACAACCCGTACTCGGAAGCGCTCTTCCGCACGATGAAGTACCGCCCCAGCTACCCCAGCAAGCCGTTCTCCTCCGTTGAGGAGGCCCGTCAATGGGTCGCTGGATTCGTCGCCTGGTACAACACCGAACATCTGCACAGCGCGATCCGCTTCGTCACGCCCGACGACCGGCACAGTGGCCGCGACCTCCTGCTCCTCGAGCGGCGTCGCTTGGTCTACGAACGCGCCCGTCGTAGGCACCCCGAGCGCTGGTCGGGCGAGACGCGATCGTGTGAGCACATTGAGGAAGTCGCACTCAACCCACAGAGCGATAGCAGCATAGCGGTAGCTGCCCACACGAAAGAGGCCGCATGATGCA
Organism: Candidatus Eiseniibacteriota bacterium; assembly: GCA_043823885.1. Taxonomy (GTDB): domain Bacteria; phylum Joyebacterota; class Joyebacteria; order Joyebacterales; family Joyebacteraceae; genus JALGZG01. Next base: position 2,488 of record JBDRTQ010000009.1, read on the forward strand.
CTTTCATGCGACATCTATCTTGACACCCGCCGTCAGCCACCGACGATGTCGTCGCCGCCGCCAGACAGCGGGCGGCCAGAAGACAGACCTGGCTGACCGTCGAGGCGACATGTCCGCTGTCGAGGTCGCTGCCGAGCCGCGCGACGAGAGATTGCGGTAGCTGCGCCTCGTCAGGCGGCGGGGGCGCGAAGCGCGCGCGCAGCTTGATCCACGTCGAGGACCCCGGGAACGTAGCACTCCACCAGGTGCCCCACCGACGCAGCGTCCGCCCCGGCACGCCCGTCGCGACACACACGGCCCGCAGCGTCGCGGTGGCGACCTGAACGGCCACGCTTGCGAGCAGAACAACCGC
>JBDRTQ010000010.1:0-2005 GCA_043823885.1 Candidatus Eiseniibacteriota bacterium
ACCTGGGACGAGGTACTCCTCGTGCGACTTGGCATACGAGGGAGGTGCATCTCGGAGTGCGGCGAGCCCTCGGGTCAGCGCGAGACGTTCTCCAGCGACGAGCTTGGCCCGTTCCGCCACAGTTGCCTTCATCGGAACAGCCCTCCTGGCGATCGAACGAACGCGTTTCAGCCGCGCCGCACCAACGGCACGTGTTCTTGTTCCGCAAGAACCGTGACGGAAGGAAGGTGTCGGCTGCAAACGCTGGTCAAGCACAGCTGCACCTTCAATTCACGAACAAGATGGCATCGAATGACGCTGCGGGAACCGAGTGCTCACGGGCCAGACGACGAGCCTGTGCCGCAATCTCGTCGGGTTTCGTGAGCGAGCGCTCCCACAGGCCCAGTTTGTTCCAATTGACTGACACTCTCCCATCGACTGGGAGTTCGCAGTCCTTAGAATCGAAGTAGCCATCGTCGGTCCAGTACCCAAGAGCCTCCCGTCCCACAGAGGAAGTCTCGAGAGCGCGAGTCAGCAGGCACCGCACTACACTGCGATCCCGTCTGAGGAACATCACGAGCATCCAGAGTCGCTTGTAGTGGGAGCCCCCGAACTGAAGCGGAAGCTGCCCCTCTCGCATGTGCTTAACGAACCGCTGGTCGGAAGCACGATACAGATCCCTGCAGATGCGGCCCACAAAGCGATAGAGATTACCTGCGTCGTGTCCATGGCTCTTCACGATCTCGAGGATCGATCTGCCCATCCAAGTGGCCAAGCTCCGGTTGTAGTCGGTCGCTGAGAGTGTCCGAACAGTCTTGAGAAGATGTGTGTGCGTGTGCTTGGCGAAGCGGACGCTCGGCAGCCCGACCTCCGGATTCCTCCATGCGCTGGACGTCGACCATTCCTCCGTCTGCTGGAGACACCTGGACCACACCGTCGTGTATGGCATCTGCATATCGAGCCAGCATGTCAACACAAACAGCAGCAGTCCCCGGTCAGCGTCTGGGTTGAGGAAGATGCTGCGCGGGACCCGGACGAGCAACTGCTCTTCGGACCACTCGGCACCACTGCCGAAGCGGAGCTCGTCTGCGGCCTGGGCATTCGTGAGGAATGAGAAGATGCCGGAGACGGCACCTCGAAGCTCGGCCAGGCGGCTTCTGTATGCTTCGTAGTTGGCTCGTCGACCCTCACAGAAGTAGCACAAGTGACCTCCCGCTACGACCAGCGGGTGCCGGGCTCACCGCCTGCGCACTGGCCGCGGGCACCAGCCCGCCACGCTCTGTGCAGGCGCAGCTGAAGTGACATGCTAGTCCATAGGCTGTATGCGCGAGTTGCGTCGCCTCGGACAAGCACTCAGGGGAGACGCTTCCTGATGAAGCTGGGACCATCCTCCGAGTTGACGGGCCCCCCCTCGAAGAAGTGAGAGTGACGTCTGCGATCGCTACTTGCTGTCCCAGCGCGGGCAGTCGGACCACGTCGTCGTCTGGCCCAAGTGCAGTACAGGAACTCACGAGCACGAGTCATGGCTACGTAGAGAATCCGGCACTCCTCACCCATCGGGGAATCGGGTCTTGGTACAAGTCCTTCCTCAACGCCCGCGATAACCACGGCGCTAACGGTGAGCCCCTTTGAGCCCATCATCGTCATCACACGCACACCGTCTGCCTCTGCGAGAGCCCTGTCCCTCCCCAATGGCTCAATCTGATTGAGGAAGCGCTCTAGAGTCAGCTCGCCTTCACCGAGTTCGTCAAGAGCAAGAACAAGCTCTCTGAACTCCTCGGTCGGATCCAGGAACGGACAGTCCTGGAGTACACCCAGCATCCATGCACCCCAGTTGCTCTGGCCAGTTTCCTCGGGAAGACAGACTGTGTCAATCCAACCGAGCAGCTTGTCAATCATCGCGCTTGCGTATCCCGCGGGGGCCTTTGGCGCTCCCTGGAACCCCCGTCGGTAATGACCCAGGAGCGTGCTGGCAAAGGTCTGGGCTCCCAGCTTCGCCTGCTCGTAGATATAGTCGAAAAACGTC
>JBDRTQ010000011.1:0-8256 GCA_043823885.1 Candidatus Eiseniibacteriota bacterium
CGATGTCCTTCAAGTGCGGCTCGGTTCTGCCAATGATCGTCTCGAGTTCATCCAGACTCGGAATGCCGGGATACCGACTGGACATCTGCTTCTGCAGCTCGATAACCTCGGCCGCGTACACGCTCGTCATGCGGAAATCGGCCAAAGAGATGGTGCCAATGCTTGCCAGAGTCAGCCCAAGGGCGAGCGCAGAGACGGACACGATGGCCATGATGACCTTCTTCCGGCTCTCGGGGACGATCCGCTGTCTTATGAAATTGATGTCATACATTCGCTAGTTGGGATCCTGCTGCATGGCCAACGCCGCTGCCAGCGACGATACCGAAGAGAGCCTCTTGACGGATCCCGCGTCGAACCGCGCGTCATCGACTAAGACGCCGTCGAGGGGACTCCAGTTGTGAACCTCCAGTCCTGCCACTTCCGAGATGGCGGCGTCGAGTCCCGGTATGCTCGAAGCCCCTCCGCACATGTAGAGCGCGTTTACCTGCGATCCATTCCCTCTCGTCTGGTAGTACATGAGGGACCGGGAGATCTCGCCGACCAGCCGGCGCGTCACGCGCTCTATGGCCCTGGCGGAAGCCATGTCCCTCTCCGGCTCCATTACCTTCACCTTCTCCGCGTCCTCGATCGAGACAGAGAGTGCGTTCGCAACCGCCTGCGTGTAGTTGCTGCCACCGATCTCGATGTCCCGAACGAATGGCACCGTCCCCTTGCGGGCGATCCCGATGCTCGTGTTCGAAGCCCCGATGTTGATGACGCCACAGGTTTCGGGCAGATTCTCTTCGGTGAGAAGGGCGTCAAGCAGGACCAGGGCATCGACTCCAACCACTCTCGGCTCGAGTCCTGCCTTCTCGAGCACGGAGATCTTGGGGTCGACGGCCTCCTTGCGAGCGGCGACGAACAGCACGTCCATGAGTCCGGCCTTCGTCTTGTCGGACTCGATGACGTGGTGGTCGAGATACGAGCCGTGCAGCTCGAACGCTATTACCTGGCTGCCCTCGTAGCGCAGAGCACCGTCGAGTTCAGCCTTCTCGAGCGCGGGGAAGCGCATTCCTCTCACCGCCACTTTCCGTCCGCTGACGGACGTTGCCACGTGGCTCGTGGAGAGGTCCTTGCCCTCGAGTACAAGCGATATGGCGCGCTCGTAGGCGGACGCGGACGCCTCCTCCGGAACGGCGACGACCGATATGTTCTCGAGTGTGAACGACCGCGGAGATCCAGAGAGTTCGACCAGCTTCACCGAAGTGCTGCCGATGTCAATGCCCACCAATCCCCTGTGCTGTACGTTTCGTCGCAACTCCCGATTCCCCCACTTGTCTGAGCCTTCGACGCCTGCTGCCGGACGTCAGGTCCGACAGAACGCGTGCTCAGAGTCCCCCTAGAAAACCCTCGTCAGCTCTCCGTCCTGGTCGATCGTGACGACTATCGCCGAGACCTCGGACCCGAAGGGCGCGGTGCTTACCCCACCTTCACATTCGATGGTGAATGAGTTCGCGGTCGGTGCGCCGTTGAACGTGTAGCACTCCGAGCTGAAGTAGCGCCCCGAGAGGTCGCCGTCGGTGACGCCCAGAAGCCCCCCGTTCGTCACCGGCGCGCCGTCCGAGAAGACCGCACCGTTCGCGAAGGTCCCGTGTTCCACGTAGTAGACGCGCATCGCGCTCCGTATCAGGCCAAGAGCGGTCACTGCCTCGGTCGACTTCGAGCGCTCGGGGAGCACCTGGTACATCGGAATAGCAACGGTCGCCAGGATCCCGATGATGGTGACGACGATCATCAGTTCGACGAGTGTGAAGCCCCGCTGGTTCCGCCCGAACATGACATCTGCTCCTAGCACCAGGGATCGTGTCAGCCCCTGGTAACGTTCCCGTTCTGGTCGATATGCCGTACGACAGATGACACTTCGCCGGCGGCCGGCGCTGTGCTCGCCGATCCGTCGCACTTGATGCTGTAGGCGTTGGCGCCCGCGTCACCGTCAAACACGTAACACTCGCTACTGAAGAAGCGGCCGTTGAGGTCGGTATCGCTGACCTCGAGAATGCCACCGTTCGTCACGCGGTTTCCATCCGTGAAGTTCGCGTTGACGTACGTGATGTGCTCCGCGTAGTAGTTCCGCAGTGCGGAACGAATCGTCCCCAGCGCGGCCACGCACTCGGTGGCCCTCGCCTTCTCAGTGGCTTCGGTGTACATCGGGATGGCAACAGCGGCCAGGATCCCGACTATGATGACGACGATCATCAACTCGACCAGAGTGAAGCCCTTCTGCCTCATGGACTGCACATCCTCCCCCGTTCGGCCACCGTCGCCGGAAGCGCGCCCTCGTCCCGTTCTCTGTGGGACCGTGTGTTCCGTCCCCGACCGGACCAGGTCAAGCCAAGCCTTAGCAACTCCCTGTATCCCGCCCCCTCGAATCGGGGGTGGCGCCACGAGGGCACCACCCCCGCTCATGACAAATTGACAGCACGAACTAGCTGTTCGTGATGGTGCCCTGATGATCGATCGACCGCACGATAGTAGCAACCTCGCTCGCGTATGGAGCGGTACTTGCCGATCCAAGGCACTCGATACTGTAGGCCGCAGCCGTCGGCGCGCCGTCGAACGTGTAGCACGAAGCGCTGAAGTACCTGCCGAGAAGATCGTTCGTGCTGCAATCCAACACGCTACCGGCCGTCACGAGCGCATTGTCTGCGAAGTTCGCGTTCACGTACGTGCCGTGCTCGGCGTAGTAAACCCTCATCGCACCGCGGATCGTGCCGAGTGCAGCCACCGCCTCCGACGCCTTGGCACGCTCAGTCGCGCCCTGATACATCGGAATGGCCACCGCGGCCAGAATCCCGACGATGATGACAACGATCATCAGCTCGACGAGTGTGAAACCACCCTGGTTCTTGCGCAGCATTTGTATTCACCTCCTCCCTGCTCTCTTAGGTCCTGTTGCCGCCTGCCTATCCGATTCCAGTCGCCATCTGGAATATCGGCAGGTAGATCGCGAGCACGACCACAGTGACGATCGCACCGAGTCCCACGATCAGGATCGGCTCGATCATCGAGGTCAGCCCGCTTATCGCCGCGTCGACTTCACGCGTGTAGAAATCGGATATCTTGCTGAGCATCTCCGGCAGGTTCCCAGAGCCCTCTCCCGCTGCCACCATGCTGATGACCATCCTGGGGAACACCTGGGACTCCGCGAGCTTCTCGGCGATGGTGGAGCCGCCGACCACGCCACGGCTGACGTTGTCCACGGCGCCCTTGACCACCGCGTTGCCGGACGTCTCTCCGACGATCTCAAGAGCAGCGACGACAGACACACCGTTCTCCATCAGCGTCCCGAGCGTGCTGCTGAATCGCGCCACGGCCGCCTTCAGGATCAGCTTCCCGAAGACCGGTGCCTTGAGCAGCCAGGCGTCGACCTTGCCCTTGCCCCCGGGCGTCTTGTGCCACTTGAAGAAGACGTAGAGCCCGACGCCGGTCAGCACGATCTCGTAGATGAGGTACTTCCCGACGAACCGCGACGTCGCCATGAGGAACTTGGTCAGGGCGGGGAGTTCGAGGTCGAAGCTCTCGAAGATGCTCTCGAACTGCGGGATCAGGAACAGCATGATCCCCGCCACGGCCAGGATGAAGAACCCTGCGATGAACGCGGGGTATGCAGACGCGGCGCGGATCTTCCCGGCCAGCGCGTCCTTGGCCTCGAGGTAGTCTCCCAGCCTCTTGAGCACGTTCGGCAGGGCACCGGACTCTTCTCCGGCGCGGATCATCGACGTGAAGAGCGTCGAGAATATCTTGGAGTGTCTGCCGAAGGCCGCGGACAGGGTGGAGCCTCCCTCCACGTCCTGGGCTATCTCCCGGAGCACCCTCTGCATGGTCAGGTGGTCGGCCTGGTCGGCGATGCTCTGGATGGATTCGAGTACGGGCAGGCCCGCACCAAGCATCGCGCCCATCTGACGGCAGAAAATGGCCAGGTCCTTCGTCTTGACCTTCTTGCCCTTCTTGGTGCGCGGGGCCTTCATCGGGGCGGGAGCTACGGCCACGACGACCAGCTCCTCCTTGCGCAGATTCGAGACGAGCGACATCTCGCTCTCTGCGAACTTGGTCCCCTGGACCGTCTTGCCGTTCGCCGTCTTGGCCGTGAACATGAACTCAGGCATATCCCGCTTCCTCTGCTTCGTCGTCCGGGCGGCCTCGCGCTAGGCCCTCACGGGCCTCGCGAGCTCTCGCATGATTCCCTTGATGTCGTTCGACGAGGCGATAGCCTTGTCGGTGGTGATGCGCTTCTCGCTCTCCAGCCTCAGCAGCGACGAGTTCATGCTGTGCATGCCGTCCTTCGAACCCGTCTCGATCGCCGACCGCAGCTGCTGAAGGTTGTTCTCACGGATGAGGTTCCTGACCGCCGCGTTCGCTACCATCAGCTCGGTGGCGAGCACACGGCCGATTCCGCTGGCGTCCGGAAGCAGCTGCTGCACAAGAACGGCCTGCAGCGACAGCGATATCTGCGTCCGCACGCCCTGCTGCTCGTGCGGCGGGAAGATGTCGACTATTCGGCTGATCGCCTGAGGCGCCTCGCTCGTGTGCACCGTCGTCATCACCAGGTGGCCGGTCTCCGCCATCGTCAGCGCGGTGCGGACCGTCTCGAGGTCTCGAATCTCACCGATGCAGATGACGTCGGGGTCCTGTCGAAGCACCTGACGAACGGCAGACGCGAACGACGGAGCATCGCGTCCGATCTCCCGCTGGTTGATGATCGAGAACTTGTGGCGGTGCAGATACTCGATCGGATCCTCGATCGAGAGTATGTGCACGTTCTTGTGGTCGTTGATGTAGGAGAGCATGGAGGCCAGCGTCGTCGACTTGCCGGAGCCGGTGGGGCCGCTGACGAGCACGAGGCCGTTCAGCTTCTCGCAGAAGTCCTTCATGATGAGCGGAACCCCGAGTTCCTCCATCGGAGGGATCTCCCAGGGCAGATGCCGCACTGCCGCGGCGACGCTTCCCCGCTGGAAGTAGATGTTGAGCCTGAAGCGTCCGAGTCCCTCTACGCTGATGGAGGTGTCCAGTCCCTTGTCGGACTCGAGCCTGGCTATCCTCTTCTCGTCGATCATCGCGTAGGAGAGTTCGCGACTCTCGAGAGGGTTCAGGGGCGCCCGATCGCTCGGGACGAGGGTCCCGTCGATCCTGAACTGAGGCGGCACGCCGGGGGTGATGTGCAGATCGGACGCTCTCCTCGCAACCATCTCTTCCAATAGCTTGTGTATATCGTTCGTCACGGGACACCTCGCGTCGTCACTTCGGAACGGGCCGCCGTTGGCGCAGACCCACGTCTACCTCATGGCAGGCAAAGGATTGCGCGTGCCAACGGTCAAGTCAAGTCCCGATGTGAAGAGGGGTGACTCTTTGCGGCGCTAGAACCTCTTCTGGCGGGCGTGGCAGTACGGGCCGCCGCCCGACTTCTCGTAGTAGTCCTGGTGATAGTCCTCGGCCTCCCAGAATGTGCCGGCCGGACTCACCTCCGTCACGACGTCGTATCCCTTCTTGACGAGAATGTCGATGAGCTTCTCGGCAACGCGCTTCTGTTCGTCGTCCACGTAGAAGATCGTCGAGCGATACTGCGAGCCCCTGCCCGGCCCCTGCCCGGCCACCTGTGTCGGGTCGTGGATCTCGAGGAAGAGCCTGGTCAGGTCCTCGTAGCTGACGACCGCAGGGTCAAAGACGACCTCCACGGTCTCGGCGTGCCCCGTCGTTCCGGTGCACACCTCGCGGTAGGTGGGGTTCTCGGCCTCGCCACCCATATAGCCCGAGCGTACGCCGGACACGCCGTCAACCCCCTGCAGCAGATGCTCCACGCCCCAGAAACATCCACCCGCGAAGTAGGCCCTCGCGGCCGCGCCACGCCCGTCGACCCGCGTCTGGTCGGGGCTATCGCCGGCCGCGGACGCCGCGCCGGCAGCGCTGTCACCCTCCCCCGCCGGGATGAACTCGAGCGATATGGAGTTAACGCAGTGGCGCACGTTCTTGTCCGTGAGCTCTTCACCCTCGAACACGTGCCCGAGATGCGCCCCACATGCGGCACAGAGGATCTCGGTCCTGCGCCCGTCTGCGTCGGGAAGTCTCTTCACGGCCCCGGGCAACTCGTCGTCGAAGCTCGGCCACCCGCAACCTGAATCGACTTTGTCATCGGACTCGTACAGCGGCGTCCCACATCTCTTGCACACGTACGTTCCGGTCTCACGATGGTCGTAGTACTCGCCAGAGAACGGCCGCTCCGTGCCCTTGCGGACAATGACGGCCTCTTCTTCTGGTGTGAGTTCGTTCATGCTCATGCCTTCCTCCACTTCCACGTTTGTGTCCTCGGCTGACTGCACACAGCTGGCCAGCGCGAGAAGCGCCAGCAGCGTGAGGACATGGCCAAACTGCGCTGACCCTCTTCGGGAGAAACGTCGACAGGACACGGCACACCCCCTCTGGGAACACTGGACCCGATGGTTCCCTTTCACCCACGAAATAGCGCAGGCCGGAGCCTCCCGCAAGCCGTCCGTCGCGCGCTTCGACATCGCTCTGCGATGATCCGGACAGGCGTGGGGGGGGTCGGGCGCGTGCCGGCAGCACAGAAAGACGGGACCCCGTGGTTGCCCACGGGGTCCCGGACGGTCGACTTCTGTGGCACTGCGCTCCGGATTAGACCATATGGAACAGCCGGGCCTCAACTGCTACCGTGGGTTAGCCCCCCCGGCAAGAGAGGCCAGAGCCATGAAAGGAGGCCCGGCCATGGGTGAGTATAGCACAGATACGATCTGGGTTGGACTCGACGTCCACCAGAGGAGTGTGACGGCTGCGGTGCTGCATGAGGGTTCGGAGAAGCCCCAGGTAGTGCGTTTGCCCGGGGAAGTAAATGCCGTGAGGAAGCTGATGCGTCGTCTGAGCAAGGAGGGCGCACCCCGGAGCTGCTACGAGGCGTCCGGTGCCGGCTACGTTCTGAAGCGGGCGCTCGATCGCGACGGGTTCCACTGCGAGGTGATCGCACCCAGCTTGATCCCGCGGAAGCCTGGAGACCGGAGGAAGACCGACCGGCTCGATGCCGTCAGGTTGGCGGAGCTGTATCGTGGCGGGTATCTGACCCCCGTGGCGGTGCCCGACGAGGATCAGGAGGCGGTACGTCAGCTGGTGCGCACGCGGCTCGCTGTTCAGCAGCACATTACACGAGTGAAGCACCGGATCGTGAAGATCCTGGCGGCTCAGGGCCACAGGTTCACGGGGACGAAGAGCAACTGGACGTTGAAGCACCGTGCGTGGCTCGAGCGGATGCGCCGGGAGCTTGCGGGACCTCAGCAGACGGTTCTGTCGATCCACCTGGAGCATCTGGAGTATCTGGAGACAGAGCAGCGGTCGCTCGATGCTGAGATAGAGCGGATCTCGCGGATGGCGCCATGGCGTGCGGGCGTGGCGGCTCTGAGGTGCTTCCGCGGGATAGAGACGCTGACGGCTATGACGATGGTGATGGAGATCGGGGACATCCGGAGGTTCCGGGCGCCTCGGGGACTCATGGGCTACACGGGACTTGTGCCCTCGGAACGGTCGAGCGGCGACGTGGAGCGTCGCGGTCCTGTCACGAAGTCGGGGAACGCGCACTTGAGAAGGGTGCTGATCGAGGCGGCATGGCACTACCGCCACCGCGCGAGGGCGGACCAGCGTCTTGAGCGGAGGAGACTGGGCCAGAAACCTGAGGTGGTGGCGATCGCGGTGAAGGCTCAGCATCGACTCTCGAAGCGGTTCTGGTCTCTCGCGGCGAGGAAGCACCCGAACAAGGCTGTGACAGCCGTGGCCCGTGAGCTGTCCGGCTTCATCTGGGCTGCTCTGAACGCGGTGGCTCAGGAAAGGGAGGTATAAGTCACTTCTGAATCAGGGGGAAGGGGCACGGAAGGAGAATCCTCGTTACAGGTATGCGGTGAAGAGAACCCGCGTTGCTAGACCGAGGGAGCTCCGGACGGGCCTCTGCGTGTGCGGTACCCAATCCGCGGATATCAGCCTGAGTCACCGTCGAAGAAGCCCCTTCCTCCGAAAAAGAAGGGACCCCGTGCGATCGCACGGGGTCCCAAAGATCCGGCTTGACACCGGCTGTTCCATATCACCTGTACAGGGCCTTGATGCCGCCCCACGTCGCGTCCTCAACCGGAACGCCCCCGCACGGGCACACTTCGGGTTCGGGGCTCACGGCCCCACCGACGCTACCGTGTCCCGCGAGGCAGTAGAAGTCGACCACACCAGGCT
>JBDRTQ010000012.1:0-3688 GCA_043823885.1 Candidatus Eiseniibacteriota bacterium
CGGTGGATATTCTTCTCGGAGGCGGCGACGATCGGTTTCTTCGGAGGCGTCTTCGGGCTCGCGCTCGGCTGGGTGGTGACGAGGATAGCCAACGCGGTGGCCAACCACTACCTGCGCCCTCAGGGCGTGCCCGAGGTGGACCTGTTCTACATGCCGCTCTGGCTGATAGCGGGCGCCATGGTGTTCGCAGTCGGCGTGAGCCTGCTTGCCGGGCTCTACCCGGCCTCGCGCGCGGCCCGCGTGGACCCTGTCCAGGCGCTGCGACACGACTAGAGAGGAGCAGAAGAATGAGAGCACTGTTCGTTCTTATCGCCGCCGCGGTACTGGTGTCACTTCCGGCGGCCGGCCTTGCGGATGACTCGCGCGCGCCGGATCCTGATGGGCTTTCGGAGACGGGCGGGCTCGCGGGGACGCAGGCGCTTCAGTTCTCCGTGGAGAGCCTCTTGTCACTGGGGGAGTTCCAGGGGCAGATGTTCTCCTATCAGAGATTCCTGACCGACACCCGCGCGATCCGTGTGGCGGGAGGGCTTGACCTCGACCTCAACCTCAAGGACATGGACGTCGAGTTCCAGAGTGGGGCGCAGACCGGCGCCGCGGAGACGTCGTCCTGGAGTCATGGCGTGACCTTGAAGGTGCAGATGCAGTTCTACCGGGGGAACGGTCCGCTTCGATTCTTCTGGGGCGCCGGCCCGAAGGTGACGTACTCTGACGCCCACAGCGAGATTGTGGACTACAACACCTACAGTGACGAGCTGGAGTACGTCTTCTACGCGGGAGACACCGACAGGTGGGAGGTCGGGCTTCAGGGATTCGCCGGAGTCGAGTGGTTCATCAACGACATGTTCTCACTGCACGCCGAGTACGCCGTTTCGGGCATGTACAAGTTCGAGGACAAGCTCGAGCAACGCACCCACTCGGGCGATACTGACTACAACTACAGCATTGCCACGACAACCAGATCCCCCGAATTCGATTCGGACGGCGTGCGATTCGGCCTGTCGGCGCACTTCTAGCGCGCCTCCGCGAGTGGAGGACCCCTTGACCAGAGACGCCCTGCTCGCACCTCTCGGGTCGGGGGGAAGCAGGCGCTACCGCACGGCCGTCTTCGATTTCCGGACCGAGTCGCCCGTTGAGTCCGACGAGCGGTCAGCGGAACCCGACGCCGGGCTCAAGTGGAATCGCCGGGCCCAAGGAGGAACATGGAGCCGAACGCCGTAATAGACCAGATGATGGCGCGGAAGTCCATCCGCAGCTACACGGACCGAGAGCCGACCGACGAGGTCGTCCAGGCGATCGTCCGGGCCGGCCGGCAGGCTCCCTTCGCGGCGCAGCTCGGAAGCGTCCTTCTCACCCGCGGCCGCGACAACGTCCCGTTCCGGGCGCCGCTCCTCTTCACCATCTGCGTCGACGCGCACAGGCTGGAGCTCGTAATGGCGAAGCGCGGGTGGACGATCAGGACCAACGATCTGTCGCTGCTCCTGTTCGGCATCCAGGACGCGTGCTACATGGCGGAGAACATGGTGACGGCCGCGGAGAGCCTGGGGCTCGGCAGCTGCTTCCTGGGTGGGACCCCGTACAAGGCAAAGAAGGTCATCGACGATTACGCGCTTCCGCCGCGGGTGTTCCCTCTGGTCGAACTCGCGATGGGCTACCCGGCCGAGGACCCTCCGCCGCGGCCGCGTTATCCACTCGAGGCCCATCTCCACGAGGACCGGTACAGGGACTTCAGCGACGAGGACGTCCAGAAGGCGATGGCAGTCATGGACGAGGGGTATCTGTCTCAGGACTACTATCGGAAAGCGGACTACATGGTCCCGCTCCATGGCGACCGCGAGGAGACGTTCTCTTTCGACGACTACAGCTGGACCGAACACATGGGACGGAAGTGGGGGCAGTGGCTGGGCTCGCCGGAGCAGCTGCTTGCGCAGCTGGCCGCGTGCGGGTTCCGGATCGGTGGGGGTGAGGACAGCGAGGCCGGGAGCGTCGGCTTCGGCGGCGAGGATCTTGCCCTCGATGAAGAGCTTACAGAGGACAACAACGACACCGGGTGAAGCTGGAGGGGGGCGGCATGAACGGATTCGGACGAGTTGCACGGGCGGCGTGCGCGATGGCAGTGCTCGCGCTCGTCGCGGGGTGCGCGATCGTTCCGATCACGGGGCGGCGGCAGCTGTCTCTGGTCTCGCAGCCGGAGCTGATCGGAATGGCGGCGCAGGACTACCAGGAGTTCATCGCCGGGTCGACGGTCTCCAGCGACGCCGGGGCGAGAGATATGGTCAACGAGGTGGGCGGGCGGGTCTCCGTCGCGACGTCCGCGTTCATGCGCGAGAACGGCATGGACTACGAACTCTCGCAGTATAGCTGGGAGTTCACGCTCATCGAGGACGAGGCGGCGAACGCCTTCTGCATGCCCGGAGGGAAGATCGTCGTCTTCACGGGACTCCTGCCGGTCTCGAGGACCAAGACGGGACTCTCGGTCGTCGTGGCGCACGAGGTCGCGCACGCGATCGCGAACCACGGCGGCGAGCGCATGAGCCAGCTCCTGCTCGCTGAGCTGGGCGGCATGGCCCTCTCGAAGGCGATCGAGCAGAAGCCGGAGCGGACAAGGGACCTCGCGATGCTGGCCTACGGCATCGGGTCGCAGGTCGCCGTCCTGCTTCCTTACAGCCGGCAGCACGAGTCGGAAGCGGACCGGATCGGGCTGATCCTCATGGCGAAGGCCGGCTACGATCCGAGGGAGGCGCTCCAGTTCTGGCAGCGGATGGCGTCCCATAGCGAGGGCGAGCCCCCGGAGCTTCTGTCTACGCATCCGTCGCACTCGACGCGCATCGACGACATCCGCCGTCACTTGCCGGAGGCGGTGGCGATCTACGAGGGGAAGTAGGCCGGGCGCACCGGGCCTGACCAGACCTGACCGGCCACGACTGTCCCGGGCCTGACAAGATCCGAACTGACGAGCGACCGGGAGGAGACTTCTGCGCAACGCCGGAAGGGCACAGCTGACAGAGGGGCCCGTCGCGCCGATGCTGGCGCGCCTGACCGCGCCCATGATACTGGGAATGGTCGGCATCCACCTGTTTCACCTGGTGGACACCTTCTTCGTCGGCCGCCTGGGAACTCAGGAGCTCGCGGCGATGAGCTTCACGTTCCCGGTGGTGTTCGTCATTCAGGGGATGTCGCTCGGGCTGGGATTGGGAGCTTCGGCGGTCATCTCGCGGGCGATAGGCGAGGGCGACTGGGGACGGGTCAGGCGTCTGACGACCGACAGCCTCGCGCTCGCGTTTCTGATAGTCGCTTTCCTCATCGTGGTGGGGCTCTTCACCATTGATCCCGTCTTCCGGCTGATGGGCGCCACGGACGAGTTCATGCCGCTCATCAGGTCCTACATGCTGGTCTGGTATCCGGGCATGATCTTCGTGGTGATGCCGATGGTAGGCAACAACGCGATCCGCGCCACGGGCGACACCAGGACACCCAGCCTCATCATGATCACGGCTGCGTGCGTCAACGGCGTGCTCGACCCGCTGTTCATCTTCGGGATAGGGCCCTTCCCGAGACTCGAGCTGGCGGGCGCGGCGCTGGCCACCGTCATCGGCCGTTCGATCACGTTCACGCTGGCACTTCTCATCCTCGCGCGTCGTGAACGGATGCTGACGCGTTCGTTCCCGGGCCTCCGGGCGCTGTGGCACTC
>JBDRTQ010000013.1:0-6156 GCA_043823885.1 Candidatus Eiseniibacteriota bacterium
CCTTGCCGTCCGGGATGTAGGTCAGCGTAGCTGTCACAGGCTTGGCCTCCTCCGTAGCAACCTTGGCTTCCGTCTTCGTCTCCGCGGCGGCCGCCTTCTTGTCCGTCGTGGGCGCGGCGGTTCCCTCTCCTTCAGCCAGGGCGACCGAGGCCAGCATGGTCAAAGTGACTGCAAGCAGGGCAAGCATGAACGCTATGTTCCGACGCATCTTCTCCTCCTTCGGACTTGGCTCAAGTGATTACGGTAGTGCACGTTCCCAGACTCAATCTAACCGTGTCAGATTCCGAGTGTCAAGCGGGTTTTCCCCGCCACGGCACGCATTCTGCTAGTGTGTTTGACCAAGAGCGCACAATGAGCTAGACTTGCCGTGTGAGGCTCAAGACACCGGTTGGTGTCGTCGCGCCGCCTCACACGGCACCGAGGGCGACGCCGCATGGCAGCGCCCTCTCTCTGGCTCGGGGTCCGGCGTCGCCACGGCCGTCTACCACGGAACCGACGTCGCTCCGCATCCGGGACCACAAGACGAGGACGAAACATGGTGGGTCTGCAGGAACTCGCGCGCCAGCTGCGTGCAGCGAAGAACACCGACGAGTTCATCGCGCTTGTCCTTGCTGGAGACGTCGACTTCATCGATCTCCGGTTCGTCGACCTGCCAGGCCGCTGGCACCACGTCACCATCCCCACTAGCCGCCTCTCCCCGGCTCTGTTCACCAAGGGTACGGGATTCGACGGCTCGAGCATCCCGGGATTCACGGCCGTCGAGAGCGGCGACATGGTTCTGCTCCCGGTGCTATCGACGGCGACGGGCGAGGAATACGGCGACCATCAGACCGTCGCCATGATAGCGACCGCCGCTGACGCCGACTCGAGGGAGCCGTTCGCGCTCGACCCGAGGGTCATCGCGGTCCGAGCTGAGGAGGCCCTGCGCCGTTCAGGTCACGCCGACGAGAGCCTCTGGAGTCCGGAGCTGGAGTTCTACCTCTTCTCGGGCGTCTCCTACGGCGAGACACCTAACGGCGCGCACTTCCGGGTGAGTTCCGGCGAGGCGGGCTGGCCGGCGCCGGGGTCCGACGAACTCGATCTCGGGTACCGCATCAGGCCACGCTCCGGCTACCACGTGACGCCGCCGTGCGACTCGCACTTCGAGATCAGGAACGAGATAGCCGCCCGCATGGAAGAGACGGGCGTCCCGGTGAAGTACCACCACCACGAGAACGGCGCTCCCGGTCAGTTGGAGATCGAGGTCGACGGTGAGACTCTCGTCCGCTCGGCCGACCACCTGATGTGGAGCAAGTACATCGTCCGTAATACGGCGGCCGACTGGGATCTGTCGGCCACGTTCATGCCAAAGCCGCTGGCGCGAGAGCCCGGGAGTGGACTGCACTTCCACATCAAGCTGATGCTGGACGGCGCCCCGGTCTTCCACGGCGAGGACGGCTACGCCGGACTCTCCGAGAAGGCGCTCTTCTTCATCGGAGGCATACTGCAGCACGGGCCGGCTCTGGCCGCCATTACCAGTCCAAGCACCAACTCCTACCGGCGTCTGCGTCCCGGATACGAGGCGCCGACGAACCTGTTCTTCTCGGCGGCGAACCGCAGCGCGGCCATCCGGATCCCCAAGTACGCGAACGAGCCTCTGACCAAGACGATCGAGTACCGCCCCTCGGACGCCTCCGGGAACCCGTACCTGACCATGGCAGCGCTCCTCGCGGCCGGGCTCGACGGAATGGAGCGGCGCATCGACCCGCGTGAGAACGGCTTCGGTCCGATCGATCGGAACATTCACGACCTCCCGCCCGCGGAGCGCGACAAGATAGCACCTCTGCCGGTCACGCTGGAGGAAGCGTTGGTCGAACTCGCGAAGGATTGCTCGTTCCTCACGGACCCGGGCATCTTCCCCGCGGAGTTCGTGCCCGTCTGGATCGGGCTCAAGCGGACCGAGAGCGAAGAGATAGCCGGCAGGCCGCACCCCATGGAGTACGACCTCTACTTCGACTGCTGACAGCACGGTTGGATGGGACACAATGAAAAGGGCGCCCCGACTCGATGCCGGGGCGCCCTCGTTTACGGACTCGCACTGAAGCAGTCGCCATGGACCGCCGGGGTCCGTCTGTTCCCGCCAGGTGTCAGGGCCTCATCCGGTAGAGCATTCTGGGGAACGGAATGGTCTCACGAATGTGAGGAAGGCCACACACCCACGTGACGAATCGCTCTATTCCGAGGCCGAAGCCGCCGTGCGGCACAGACCCGTATCTTCTGAGGTCCAGATACCACTGGTAGTCCTCGACGGGCACGCCCTCCTCGCGCATTCTGGCCTCCAGCTCCGCAGCGTCCATCATCCTCTGTCCGCCGCCCACGATCTCGCCGTAGCCCTCCGGCGCCAGCATGTCGACCGAGAGCGTCACGCGCGGGTCTTCGGGGTCGTTCTCCATGTAGAAAGGCTTGACCTCGCGTGGGTAGCGAGTGATCAGCGCCGGCCTGTCGAACTGCTGCGACAGCACGGTCTCGTCCTCTGCCCCGAAGTCGCCGCCCCACTCGAACTGATGTCCTGCCTTGTTCAGTCGCTCCACCGCTTCCGTGTAGGTGATGCGCGGGAACGGCGCCTTCACACGCGCCAGAGCCTCCACGTCCCGTTCGAGCATGTCCAGCTCAACCGCTCTCTCGGTGAGAATACTCGCGACCATCTCCTCCACAAGCTCTTCCTGGACGTCCATCACATCGTCCAGGTCGGCGTACGCGATCTCCGGCTCGATCTGCCAGAACTCTATCAGGTGCCTCCGCGTCTTGCTCTTTTCGGCACGGAAGGCAGGCCCCAGGCAGTAGACCTTGCCGAACGCCATGGCCGTCGCCTCGTTGTACAGCTGTCCGCTCTGCGACAGATACGCGCTCTCGTCGAAGTAGCTGGTTTCGAAGAGCGTCGTTGTGCCCTCGCACGCCGTCGGCGTCAGGATCGGCGTGTCGAGCTGGAGGTAACCCCTGGAGTCGAAGTAGTGCCTGGCCGCCCTGATGGCCGTGGCCCGGATCCTCAGGATCGCGAACTGCCTCGAGGAGCGCATCCAGAGGTGGCGGTGGTCCATGAGGAATGGAACACCGTGCTCCTTGCGGGAGATGGGATACTCCGCGGCGGCGCAGACGACCCGGGCTCCGGTCACGGACACCTCGTATCCTCCGGGCGCGCGGTCATCGCTGACGACGTGCCCCGTCACCCGGAGAGACGACTCGAGAGGCAGGGCCGACAGCTCCTCGAAGGTGGAGTCCTCCACGTCCCCCCTGCCCGCGATGCACTGAATGAACCCGGTCCCATCACGCATCTGCAGGAACAGGATCTTGCCGCTCGACCTTCTTCCGGCGAGCCAACCCTCGAGGGTCACTTCCTGACCGTCGTAGTCTCCGATATTGCCGATGTAGTAGCGCTGTCTCATGGCCCGCCGTCCTCAAAAAGAAACGCCCGCGTATCCACTCCGGCACCTGAAGCCCGAGATGGCCCCGCGGGCGCGGTTCTGCTAGTTTTCGCCAGACGCCATGCGCTCGATGGCCTCGTCCGGGCCATCGACCAGCAGGATGTCGCCTTCCTCGATCACTTCATCGGGATCGGGCAGCAGGGTCGTCGGTGAGCCGTGCGCGTCTGCGCCGCTCTTGATGACCGCCACCACGTTCAACCCGTAGCGCTGTCTGAACTTGAGCGACGACAGGGTCTTGCCCAGCATCTCCGGAGAGGCCTCGATCTTGGCGAGACTCATGCCGGGCGTCAGCTCGACCATCTCCATAAGACTCGGGCTCATCAGCCGCGTCGCGAGTCTCCTCGCGACCATCTCTTCCACGAGCACAACCTCGTCCGCGTTGACCAGCTTGAGGATGCGCGCCTCTTCGACCGTCCCGGCGCGCGAGATGACCCTGGCTATCCCGAGCTCCTTGAGCAGCGCCGTCGTCAGAACGGCCGCCTGGAAGTTCTGCCCGATAGCGACGAGGGCGGCGTCAACCTGGTCGACGCCCTGCTGTTTGAGGGCCTCCCTGTTGGTGGAGTCCAGCCGCACGGCCAGCGGCACATCCTCGGCAATAGACTGAACGAGTTCCGGGTTCATGTCGACGGCGATGACCTCGGCCCCGCGCGCGGCCAGCTCGCGAGCGACCGTCCTGCCCAGAAGTCCCAATCCGATCACTGCGTACCGCTTCATCCCAACCTCCAGCGACGGCTTCGAGTATCTCGTGTGATCGTGCCTGCCGGCGACGCGTGGTCGGACCGTCCCGGCGCCCCTCGCCCGTTACCTGAGCCCGCTTCCCTAGCCCGCTACCCGATGATGACCCTCTCCTCCGGGTAGTCGTAGAGCGGCTTGGCGTGGCGCTGCGCGAGCGCCAGTGCCAGCGTCAGCGGGCCGACGCGTCCCGCGATCATGATCAGAATGAGAGACAGCTTGCCTGCAGCCGAGAGAGACGGCGTGATGCCGGTGGAAAGCCCCACCGTCCCGAAGGCCGAGACTACCTCAAAGAGCACCTCGCTCAAAGTCAAATCCTCGGCCACAAGCAGGACCAGCGTGCCCCCGAAGACCACCAGTATTCCCATCGCGACCACCGCCAGCGCCTCGCGGACCAGCCAGTCGGGGACGAGCCGCTTGAAGAACTCCACCCTGCCCGTCCCGATGAACATGGACCTGATGGAAGCGAGCGCCAGCCCGACAGTGACGGTCTTCACGCCTCCTGCCGTACCGCCGGGAGAGCCCCCGATGAACATCAGCGCCGCGAGGAGGAAAAGCGTCGGCAGCGCGAGGGATGCCGTCCGCACGGTGTTGAATCCGGCGGTGCGAGCGGTCACCGAGCCGAAGTATGACGCGAGCAGCTTCGTCCCCAACGGCTTCCCGGCCAGCGTCCCGTCCCACTCGAGGACGAGGAAGGAGAGCGTGCCGAACACCAGCAGCGCCGCTGTCATCACCACGACCAGCTTGACGTGGAGCGGCCAGCGCCTTCTCGCGCTCTCGGCTCGCCCCAGTATCGGGTAGTTGTGGACGACGCTCATGAGCACCGGGAACCCCAGGCCTCCGAGGACTATGAGCGACGTCATCACCAGATTGACGGGGACGTTGGATACGTAGCGCTCGAAGCTCGTCGCGTGCAGCGAGAAACCCGCGTTGCAGAACGCCGACACCGAGTGGAAGACCGAGGCCCTGGCCGCCTCCACGAACGTCCCGAAGTCGGAGCGCGTGGTCAGGAACAGGAGCACGGCCCCGACGACCTCCATGGCGAATGTTATACCGATCACGTAGCGGAGTGCCCGACCTATCCGGCCGATGGTTTCGAACGTCATCATTCCTCGGAGGACGAGGCTCTCGCGCACGCCCATTCCTCCCCTGAGGACCGTCGCGAAGAAGGTCGCGAACGTGATGAGCCCCAGGCCCCCGATCTGAATGAGCGTAAGGATGATCGCGTGGCCGAACCTGGAGAAGTAGCTGCCGGTGTCGACGACGATGAGGCCAGTCACGCACACGGCGGACGTCGACGTGAAGAGCGCGTCGATGGGGTCGAGTCCCGCACCGCCGGTGGCGCGCGGCGTGGCCAGGAGGAGTGCCCCGATCACGATGATGAGCAGGAAGGACGAGATGACGGTGCGCGCCGGCGCGATCCTGGTCGAGGCGATGCTCCGATTGGCCCGCACGGCCTCGCCGATGATCAGGAGCACGAGGTAGACCTGGAGCACCACGATGTAGCCCTTGGTCAGCGAGAAGACACCCGGGGTCGACATGAAGGCCGGCAAGCCGCCGCGGTCCCTCAGAACCGACACCAGGAGAAGCTGGACGACTATGAGCGCCACGATGCCAAGGCTGGGCCAGCGGGCTCTGAGGTAGGCCCACTTCCTTCTCGACATGGCGAACCTCGTGACGGCATCGAGCAGAAAAACGCCGACGATGACCAGGTCCACCATACTGAGGAGGCGAAGCGCTTCCTCGCTCAGGTAGAATCCGTACTGCGCGACTAGCGAGAACGCGGCGATGCCCGCGACCACGAACATGACGCGGGACAGCCACCTGAGACTCGTGTCGCGGACTTCTTCGCTCAAATCGAATCCTCCCCGAGGGCTCACCGAGAGCGTGCCGAGAATAGGGAGCGTGCTCGCCGAATGTCAATGGAAAAGCCCGCAGAGGCCTTGTGCGGGCATGGAAGCGC
>JBDRTQ010000014.1:0-2088 GCA_043823885.1 Candidatus Eiseniibacteriota bacterium
TCTTGCCGCTCCCCGACGGACCCATGATGGACAGGTACTCCCCCTTGATTACCTGGAGCGTCACGCCGTCGAGCGCGCGCACCACCTCGCCGCCCAGCCGGTATTCCCGGTGCACGTCCTGTACATCGACAATGATTTTTCTGTCCGCCATCTTTTTATCTTTCACTTACTTCCATACGGAACTACGCTAGTAGAGCAGGGTCGAGATCGATTTGGCGATCTGAGCCCTTCCCGATAATTGTACCAGATATCATGAGAGAATCGGTTGTTGTTGGTCCTCTCCCCATCTCTGTACCAGTTGGGGTGCGAGATTTTACACGTCATACGGCTTGGGCAATGGCTGGAGCCCGAGGCGTAGCCGAGGCCGGATCGGTAATCACGGCCTGGGGCGTTGCCGCGTGCACATAAGCCGGACCAAGCGCAGCCACACCCACCAATGGGAGAGCCGCCAAGACATCCAACCGCCTGCAAGCACCCGCTAGGTGTAACATCTGGACCTCCTTGGCTGAGAATTTGTGCCGGCCTTGCCGGCGCCGACGATACAGACTCGCAGGGGTTCGCTCATGGCCGGTGACTCACAATTCCTCAACATTGCCGACGTCCACAACGTAGACCTGCCGCTCTCCGCCCTCGTGGATCGAGTCGATGGCAATCTGCGTGCCGTCGCGGTTCCAGCAGGGGTGCAGATCGCACCGGAGCTCGCCCTGCAAGTCCGGCGACGAATGGAATCGTCCGAGCACGACCTCCCGGTCCTCGTCCACGTTGTAGAGCTTCAGCGTCCGCATGTACTCTTCGTCGGGGTACGTGTCGGTCAGGAGCCACCGCTTGTCCCGGTGGTAGCTCATGTGGCCGTCCTGCCGAAGGAAGTCCGTGCCGATCGCCTCGCAGGACATGTCCCGCACGTCATAGAGTATGTACGCGGGCGACACGTCGAACGTCGGGTTGCCCCAGAACATGATGTGGTCCGGATCGCGCCACTCCGCGTGAGACACCAGCCCGTCGCCGACCACGATATCCAGCCCGGTGCCGTCCGTATTGATGACCCACATGCAGTGCCGACGCTCCGGCACGGCGCCGTCGACGTTCACCACGGTCTGGTACACGTCGTCGGCCAGGTGCGGCGCCCACCAACGAACAAGCCCCACGAGCCGCGTCGCGTCGTTGTTGAACATGAGGTGGCACAGCCACGCTGCGCTGCCCTTGCGCGCGTCCCTGTCCGAGGTCAGCGCCAGGATGTCGCCAAGCTTGACTAGGGGACGGCACTCGCCCGTATCTAGGTTCAGTAGATTGACCGCGTCCTCCCGCGGCTCGCCCTGTCCGTGGAATGGGTCCTGCAGGCCCGCGTAGCCGTAACCCGGCCGCCATTCGCCCCGTCGCGCGAAGTTGAGCGACGCGGCCCAGGGCCCGTCAGGGGACACGGCCTCGATCGGGATGGGCAGCTCCCGCCGCTCCTTGGTTTCGACGTTCACCACTACCGACCGGAACGCATCGCCCACGCGGTCATTGAACACGACCTCCGCATCGGGCGCGGACGGCATCCAGTGCGGCATGCATCCCTGCTGAAAGTTCCATGCCCGAGTCTGCGTCAGCGGAACGAACTCGCCCGATGCTGTCTCCACCACGCCCACGGTCAGCCTATCGTCCGCGTCCGGCGGCCGGTCCTGGAAATCGCTCTCCATACACACGAAGCGCCGACCGGTCGCGTCCCAGGGCTGCATGTCGTAGTACGGCTTGAAGTGGAACTGGGGGCCACTCGTGATCGCGCGGACGTTGAAGTCGGACTCCATCATGAGAATGTGCTCCTAAACCTATGTGAACGAATATTGTAAACTACCTGATGCAGGGCGACCGGCTCATTGTGTGCAAGAGTTGCCAGCGGATCCTGTATCTGCCCGAGAGTTAGCGGGACGCTGACAAGCTGGGGCCGTTGCCGACGGCGTGCTACTCCCCTGGGCCTGTTCGGCCGACCGGCGGAACGCGGGAAGTTCCTCTTGCCAGGCGTTGATGATGGGGTTGATATCCGACGTGAAGATGCAGATGTCCGCTCCCGCAGCGAGGACCTTCTCGGTGAGTGACGGGACCGGGGGC
>JBDRTQ010000015.1:0-9198 GCA_043823885.1 Candidatus Eiseniibacteriota bacterium
AGACCGGCCAGCTGTGGCCCGCGACCGCTGCCAGTCCCGCCGCAAGGCGTATCCCCGTGGGGCCAAGAGAGGAGCCCGCGCCCAGAGTCGCGGCGACGAACATGACCGCCGCCGCTCCCTTCGCCACATCGACGATGAGGACCGGCGTGGCGACGCGCGGACCCAGTGTGCGCAGGACATTGGTGAAACCGGGATTGCCGCTGCCGATCGTCCTGAGGTCGACGCCGCGCAGCCTCGCGGCGATGTCGCTCGTTGGTATTGAGCCAAGAAGATACGAGATGAGAACCACGAGAGCCGTCTGCATTTGCCCTCCGTCTGCCGGCGGAGCTCTTTTGGAAGAGGCCGCGTCGCGAAGACGCTGCGCCTGCGCTAGTGCTTCTTCCTCACGGAGATTCTGATCGGTGTTCCGACGAAACCATACTCCCTTCGGAGCTGGTTCGCAAGGTAGCGTCTGTACGTGTGATCGATCGCTCTGATGTCGTTCGTGAACACCACGAACATGGGTGGTCTGGTGCGTATCTGCGTCGCGTAGAGGATGTTGACGCGGCGTCCGCCCGCCGGAGGCCTGTGCTCCACCGCCGCCATTATCGTCTCGTTTACGAGGCTCGTCGGGATGCGCATCGCCGTCTGCTCGTCGACCTCCGCCGCGAGCGTCAGCACCTTCGTCACGCGCTGTCCCGAGAGCGCGGAGATATGGACGACGGGGGCGTATCTGGCGAACGGCAGCGCGTCGAAAGCGTGCTGGACGAACTCGCCCGCCGTCGAGTTGTCCTTCTCCAGGAGGTCCCACTTGTTGAACGCGACGATGAGGCCCTTGCCCGCCTCCTCGATGAACCC
This sequence comes from Candidatus Eiseniibacteriota bacterium, assembly GCA_043823885.1. GTDB lineage: Bacteria > Joyebacterota > Joyebacteria > Joyebacterales > Joyebacteraceae > JALGZG01. The sequence goes on from JBDRTQ010000015.1 coordinate 838, forward strand.
CGCGATGTGCGCGTCCTGGGCGACTATGCGCTCCGTCGCGTCCACGACCAGAATCACCACGTCGGCGCGCTCTATTCCCCTGAGCGATCGCATGGTGCTGTAGAATTCCACGCCCCTCTCGACCTTCGACTTCTGTCTGAGGCCCGCCGTGTCGACCAGCACGAACCGCTTGCCCTCGTGAGTAACGACCGTGTCGATCGAGTCGCGTGTGGTGCCCGGCACCGAATCGACTATGACGACGTCAGTACCCACTATCCGGTTCACGAGAGACGACTTGCCCACGTTGGGGCGTCCGACGATGGCCACCCTGATGCCCTCGCCCGTTTCGGGCGCGGCTTCAGGTATTACCGCTATCAGCCGGTCGAGGAGGTCGCCGGTACCGCGCCCGTGCAGCGCCGAAACGGGCGACGGGTCGCCGAGACCCAGAGTGTGGAACTCGTGGGTGTCCACCTCGTGACGTTCCGAGTCGACCTTGTTGACGGCGAGGATTATGGGTTTGGACGAACGTCTCAGAAGGGCCGCGATCTCCGTGTCGACGGCCGTCGGACCGGTCTCCCTGTCGACTACGAAGAGGATGGCGTCGGCCTCGTCGATCGCGTTCTCGGCCTGGAAACGGATCATCCCCGCCATTCCCTCGACCTCGGTCGGCAGGAGCCCGCCGGTGTCCACCAGGACGAACGCGCGGCCGCTCCACTCGGCCTCGTGGTAGTTGCGGTCCCGCGTGACTCCGGGCTGGTCGTCGACGACGGCGATGCGCGCGCCCGTGATCCTGTTGAACATCGCCGACTTGCCGACGTTCGGCCGCCCCACGATGGCCACTATCGGAAGTCTCTCTCTCCTGGTTTCGGTCATCTTCCCTCTTCTTATGAATTGCCGCGGCGGGGCGACTCGTCCGACGCCGCACTCTCAGGTGCCGCGCCGCTTGTCAGTTCCAGTATGGCACCGACGATGTCGTCGGTCGCCAGCACGTTCTCTCGTCCCGCCGCATCTGCGATCTCGCTCAGGTTCATTCCGTCCAGGGTGACGCCATCGTCGTTGAATGCCGCGCCCGGCAGAAGGAACGCGTCCGACTCCGTGGACCTCTTGAGCACGTCGATCATGTCCGCTCCGGGCACCAGGCCCGCCACGGTGACGGTCGGGCCCAGCAGGCTGTTGTCGGATGCTACCACCCGGACAGCGAGTCCGTCGACCCGCGCGAACGCGCTGCCGACGGCCTCCGCGAGGAAACTCTCCGCCAGCTTCCCCGTCACCAGCGTCACCGCCAGCGGCGGGTCGACGCGGTCGCCCAGCAGCCCGGCTCGCTCTTTCAGGTCGGCTTCGAAGCTGCGAAGGAGCCCCACGCCGTTCTCGAGCTGCGGGAAGTCGCCGTACTCGTCGTACGGCGGCAGCGGCCTCTCCGCACGGAGATACAGCTCGTCGGCGGCGTAGACGGTTCTCTCGCGGCCCTCACGGAGAAAGAGCTCCTGCCATCGGCCCACCGTGTCCAGCACGTCGCCGGCTGCGACCGCGGAGATCCCCGGGAGCACCGGCAGCCTGGTCCTGTGCGCCGTCAGGCCGACCGGAACGACGGCTATCGACTGGATCGTCTCCCCCAGCGCGAACAGGTCGGCGACGGTCCGCTCGAGCACTTCGCCGTCGTTCACGCCCGGACACAGAACCGCCTGGGCGTGTACCCATATCCTGGAGCCGCCAAGCCGCCTCAGGCTCTCGAGGATCGGTGGCGCCTCATCGTTCCCCAGCATGGCGCGTCTCACCGCGTCGTCGGTCGCGTGCACCGAGACGTAGAGAGGGCTCAGGCGCTGCTCTGCGATGCGCTCGTAATCAGAATCGCTGAGATTGGTCAGCGTGATGTAGTTGCCGTAGCTGAACGACAGGCGGTAGTCCTCGTCCTTGACGTAGAGGCTCGGCCTCAGCCCGCGAGGCAACTGGTCCACGAAGCAGAAGACGCAGCTGTTCCCGCAGGTCCGAATCGGCGCTTCCTGTACCTCGAACCCGAGTTCTTCGGGGTCGTCCAGTGGCAGGGTGACGCTGAAAGGCGTGCCGTCGCGAGACAGTCCGTAGACCGCCTCGGTCCCCCCCGCCCACGCGAGCGCGAACGTCAGGTCGATGGCGTCCTCGAGGCGTCTGTCGTCGACGGCCAGGAGTTCGTCCCCGTCCCTAACGCCTGCCCGGTCGGCGACGCTCCCCCTCGCCACTCTCGTGATCTTCATCCACTGCTCCGACATGCAGTCGGCCCCCGTGTGGCCCGCTATAGCGGACGGCGGGGGCCGGCCAGGAAGATGGAGCGGGCAACGGGATTCGAACCCGCGACTCTCAGCTTGGGAAGCTGATACTCTACCAGCTGAGTTATGCCCGCTCGCGAATCTATCGTTGTCCTGTCTAAGATGGATACACGAAGGAAGACCCGGAGTCAAGGCGATTCGGCCCAGCGCGTGGGTCTTCTTGCCCCACGGTCGCGCCTCGGGTAAGATGAGCGGTCGGACGGCTCACTCGAGGCTGGAGATCCACCCTGCGAACAGGAGGTCGGGTTGCGGGATTCTGGAGAGGCCGGGACCACTGCTCCCAGGAGTTTCGGTTCCGCGCTTGTGGCGGTGACGGTGGTCCTCGCCGCCTTCTGCGTTCTGGAGTGGCTGGTTCTTGTGGTCAGACTGCCGGTCGACTGGTCGGCGGGCGTCTTCGGTCTCGTGCTGAGGAACGTGCTGCTATACGCCGTGGCGGGTCTTCTGGCCGGCGCGGCTCTCGGCGCGGGCGCCGCCGTCGTCGTCCTGCTGTGGCTGCCGTTCTACGCGCTGTGCGCGGGGCGCGGCGGTGAGCGGATAGACGGCGGACTCGACCTCGGCCGTGTCGCCGCCGAGCGGGAGGTCGTGACCGACACGCCCTCCCCGCCCAATGTACTCTTCATCATGCTGGACACGACCCGCACCGATTGCCTCGGATGCTACGGGTCGTCCGATGACGTCACTCCCAACATAGACGCGCTGGCCCGCGCGAGCCTGCTGTTCGAGCAGGCGGTCACGCTCGAGCCTCTGACGCGGCCGGCAGTGACGACGATGCTGACCGGCCTCTACCCCAGGTCCCACGGGGTGGACACCAACACGAAGTCCCTCGACCCCGCGTTCATGACGCTCGCCGAATCGCTGCAGGCGCGCGGCTACGTCACGGGCGCGTTCATGGCCGCCTCCGTTCTCTCCGCGTACTACGGCACCGATCAGGGCTTCGATACCTACACGGAGCCGACCGAGGGAACGTGGGAACTCTCCGCACTCCTGGCGCTCAAGCGCTTCTACGTCTCCGTCTTCGCGAGCAGTAGCTGGTCGATCGAGATTCCCGCGGAAGAGGTGACGCGCAGGGCCGTGACCTGGATGCGCAACAACGAGCGTCGCCCCTTCTTTGCGTTCGTTCACTACTTCGATCCGCACTTCCCGTACGAGCCGCCCGAGGAGTACGACCTGGCGAAGCGCCATGGCTTCACGACACTGCCGGTTCCATACGAACATCTACAGGACATGTTCAAGCCGGGCTTCGACATGCCCGCCGACTTCCTCGAGATGACGTGGCTCAAGTACAAGGGCGAGATATCGTACACGGACGAGTGTGTAGGGACGCTGCTGAAGGCGCTGGACGACATGGGGCTCGCGGACGACACCCTGGTCGTCCTCCTGTCGGATCACGGCGAGAGCTTCGAGAAGCAGTTCTACTTCGCGCACGGCAACCGTCTGTTCGATTCGCTGGTTCACGTGGCGCTCATGTTCCGCTACCCGGGCCGGATCGACCCCGGTCGCCGGGCGGAACAGGTCCACCTGGCCGATCTCTATCCCACCATCCTCTCGCTGGCCGGTGTCCCGCTCGACACCGAGGTCCAGGGCACGAACATCGTAGGGGCTCGGGGCGACGACTTCGACGGAGCGCCGCGGCCCGTCTTCCTGCAGACCGACTTCGAGAATCCGAAGCCGCTCTCTTCGCGCGTGTCGATGGGTGTGCGGCTCCCGCCGTGGAAGTACGTCGACTCCCCGGAGATCGGGCTCGTGGAGCTGTACGACCTTCGTGCCGATCCGGGAGAGCTGTCGAATCTCGTGGAGGAACGTCCGGATGTCGCCGCCGAACTGGCCGCGCGGCTCGAATCGTGGCTGGCCGCGACGGAGCGCCGCGAGACGTCCGATGCTGAGTTGAGTCCCGAGCGCCTGGAGGCCCTGAGGGCGCTGGGCTACGCGCAGTAGGAAGGGGTCACCGCGCGGGGCGGTCCGGAGTGGGGCCGCCCGGTTCTCCGGCAGACGCGAGTATCGCACGCGCGGCTTCGCCGGGTGCCACGCCGCCGAGGTCGAACCACTCGATGCCCTCGATCGATCTGAACCAGGTCATCTGGCGCTTGGCGTAGCGCCTGGTGTTCCGCTTGATGAGCTCGACCGCCTCATCCGTACTGCCCTCCCCGCCCTCGACGATCGGCAGAAGCTCGCGGTAGCCTACCGCGTTTGCCGCGGGCATCGCGGACGACAGCGCGCCCGTCGACACCAGGCGTCCGATCTCGTCCAGGAGTCCCCCCGCCATCATCGCATCGACCCGGCGGTCTATCCGGGTCCGCAGCGTCTCGCGAGGCAGCGTCAGCCCGACGTAGCGCGCCGTGAAAGCCGGCGTGCGGCCCGGGCCCGCGTGCCACTCCGAGAGCGGTGTCCCTGTGGTCGCGTAGACCTCGAGCGCGCGCACGATGCGGGACGTGTCGTTGACGTGGATGCGCCTCGCCGACGCTGGGTCGACGCCCGCGAGCTCCCCGTGCAGGGCCTCGACGCCCTCCGTGGCTGCTCGCTCCGCGAGGTTTGCCCTGACCTCGGGATCTCGCCCCGGCCCTTCGAAGAGCCCCTCGAAGAGCGACGCCACGTAGAACCCGGTGCCGCCCACAACGAGCGGAACGAGTCCTCTCGCGCCGATGTCCGCGATGGCCGCTTCCGCGTCCGCCGCGAACCGGGCGGCGTCGTAGTCCTCGGACGGGTCGTCGATATCGATGAGGTGGTGACGGACGAGTCTTCGCTCTTCGATGGTGGGCTTGGCGGTGCCGACGTCCAGCCCGCGGCAGACCTGGCGGGAGTCCGCGGAGACTATCTCTGCGCCCGTCGAGCGTGCCAGAGCGATGGCGACCGCCGTCTTGCCAACGGCGGTCGGTCCCACGACTGTCAGCACGTTCTGTCGGGAGCTGGGAGCAGGTTCAGAACTCATGTTCTGCCGAACCTCTTGTCCAGCTCCTCGGAGGTCATCCGCATGAACGTCGGGCGTCCGTGCGGACAGGAGTACGGAAGCTCGGTGGCAAAGAGCTGGTCGATGAGAGCGCGCATCTCTTCCTGAGTGAGCCTGTCGCCCGCCTTGATGGCGGCCTTGCACGCGACCGTCCTGGCGATGCTCTCCACCAGGTCCCGCACGTCGGTCCTGCCGGACGGCAGCTCCGTGAGGATGTCGTGCAGGATCCTGTCGTGCGGCCACTTGGGGAAGGCGCCCGGCACGGCCTCGAGAAGCACTGTCCTGCCGCTCATCGACCGGATGGTGAAGCCCAGCTTGTCGAGAAGAGGGACGACGCCCTCGAGCGACTCCCACTCCCCGGGCGAGAGCTCGACCGCGACCGGGAAGAGCAGCTGCTGGCTGGGGCCCGCCTCGGCCGCGCCCGACAGGGATACCCTGGCCTTCTCATAGAGCACCCGCTCGTGCGCCGCGTGCTGGTCGACGACCAGAACCCCCTCTCGAGTCTGAACGAAGACGTACGACTGATGCAGCTGCCAGAACTTGGCGTGATGCACGTCCTCCGCGGTCTCGGCGCGCAGGTCTTCCTGCGAGACCACTGCGGACTCCGTTTCGCGCACCAGAGTCGGGAACGGGAGTTCCTGCGTCGCCACGGCCGCCGACTGAGGGGCCGTCCCCGTCCGGCCGCCGGCCCTCACCTCGTAAGTGGAGAGCGTGGGCGCCGTGTCGTGTGACATCAGAGCCGCGCGCACCGCGTTCTCGACCAGTCCGAATATCGGACGGCTGTTCCCGAACCTGACCTCTCTCTTCGTCGGATGTACGTTGACGTCCACGAGAGAGCCATCGATCGTCAGCAGTAGAAACACTATCGGGTGTCTCGTGTGCGGCAGGAGCTCGCCGTAGCCGGAGCGAACGGCCGCCGTTATCAGTCGGCTCCTGATGGGACGGCCGTTGATGGCCACCACCTGCTGCGCTCCACGGGGACGGGCTATGGTCGGGCGCCCGACCATGCCTTCGATGGAGCCTCCGTCCTCTGCGTGCGAGACCGGCAGCATCTCGGCGCTCACGCTGCTTCCCAGGACCCCCGCTACGCGCTGAGCGAGGTTGTCGGTGGCCATCAGGCCGAGGGAGAGCTTCCCGTCTATCGCCACGTCGAAGCGGATCGACGGGTACAGGACGGCGTACTCCGTCATGAGTTCCATGATGCGTCTGACCTCGACGCTGTCGCTCTTGAGGAACTTGCGCCGCGCAGGCGTGTTGAAGAACAGAGACGAGACCTCAACCGTGGTGCCGCGAGAGCGCCCGACGGGCCTCACGTCCCTCACTTCCCCGCCGACTAGGTTGACCTCCGTTCCCTCGAGGTCCCCGTCCTCGCAGGTCGCGAGCCTGACGCGGGACACGGAGGCGATGCTCGGCAGCGCCTCGCCGCGGAAGCCCAGGGTCGAGATGTTGCCGAGGTCCTCCGCGGTCGTGAGCTTGCTCGTAGCGAAGCGGTCGAATGCAGCGAGGGCGTCGTCGCGGTTCATGCCGGAGCCGTTGTCGGAGACGCGCACGAGGTCGCCACCGCCGCCCTTGATGTCGACGGTTATCTCCGTGGCGCCGGCGTCGAGTGCGTTCTCGACGAGTTCTTTGACGACGGAGAACGGCGCCTCCACCACCTCACCGGCGGCGATCATGTTGGCCACGCTCTCGCCCAGGATCTTTATCCGGCTACCCACGCTTCACTCGCTTCCTGAGCTCGACGAGCTTGTCGAATGCGTCGAGCGGCGTCATCTGCTCTATCTCGAGTCCCTCTATCTCACGCTCCACTTCGGACGGCGCCGAGTCGAAGAGCCTGAGCTGCGGTCCGCCGGTACCGAGCGGGCCGTGCTCTCCGCCTGCCAGTCGCGGCATCGCGTCGGCGGTGTACTGGGATGACTCGAGGTTCTCGAGGACCTCGCGGGCCCGGAGTATGACCTCACCGGGTATCCCCGCGAGCCGTGCCACTTCGATACCGTAGCTCTGGTCGGCGGCGCCCGGGACTATCTTCCTCAGGAATACTATCGAGTCATCGGCCTCCCTTACCAGTACATTCATGTTCTTGAGGCGCGGGAGCACGTCCTCCAGTTCCGTCAGTTCGTGATAGTGCGTCGCGAACATCGTCCACGGACGGACGTCGTCGCGGTTGTGCAGGTATTCCGTCACGGCCCACGCGATAGACAGTCCGTCGAACGTGCTCGTTCCACGGCCGATCTCGTCAAGCAGGATCAGACTTCGCGTGGTGGCGTCGTGCAGGATGTTGGCGGTCTCGCTCATCTCGACCAGGAACGTGCTTCGTCCCCTCGCCAGTGCGTCGGTCGCGCCGATGCGCGTGAAGACCCTGTCCACGATGCCGATCCTCGCGGACGAGGCGGGGACGAACGAGCCCATCTGTGCCATGATGACCGCCAGCGCCACCTGCCTCAGGTAGGTGGACTTGCCGGCCATGTTCGGTCCCGTGATCAGGTGTATCTGTCGCGTTTCGGCGTCGAAGCACACGTCGTTGGGTACGAACTCCTCACCCCTGAGCAGCTTCTCGACCACCGGGTGGCGGCCGTCACGGATGGTCAGCTCGTTCCAGTCGCCGACCTCCGGTCGCACGTAGCGCGACTCCTCCGCGACCGTCGCAAGCGACGACAGGACGTCGATGCGCGCCAGCGTAGCCGACGCCGCCTGAAGCGTCGTCGCGTGGAGAGCCACGCGGCCCCTGACGTCCTCGAAGACCTCATGCTCCAGGCGGAGCATGTCCTCCTCGGCCGTGAGCACCTGGGACTCGTGCTCCTTGAGCTCGGGCGTCACGTACCGTTCCGCGTTGACCAGCGTCTGCTTTCCTGTCCAGTGGTCGGGCACGAGGTGGACGTGCTGCTTCGTCACCTCGAGGTAGTATCCGAAGACCTTGTTGTAGCCCACCTTGATGGTCGGGATGCCCGTGCTCTCACGCTCCTGCGCCTGTAGCTTCCCTATCCACCCCTTACCCTCACGGGCGATCGCGCGGACGCCGTCCAGCTCGCTGCTGTAGCCGTCCCTGACGACGCCCCCGTGCTTGAACGTCGCCGGCGGGCTGTCGTCGATGGCCTCGCGGATGATCTTCGCGGCGTCCTCGACGTCCGGTATTCTGTC
>JBDRTQ010000016.1:0-3046 GCA_043823885.1 Candidatus Eiseniibacteriota bacterium
GGGTTCGCACGACCGTTCCCGCGGGGATCACCACGTCGGCCGTGGGCGAGCGCGCCAGGGTGAAGGTGATCTCGGCCGTCGCCGCCCGGGCTCCGTGGAGGCGATAGCCAAGCATTCGAGCCAGAGCGATGACGTTCTTCCGCTGCGTCGCTGTGACGAGCCGTGACTCGCGGGCCTGGGCGTCGAGGTAGAAGGCCAGGACGTCCCCGACGAAGGCGTGCATCTCGAGGAGCACATTCCCAAAGGTCGCGACGGAGAAGTCGCTCCAGTCCGGGAAGACGCTCTTCACCAGGGCGATGAGCCGTGCCCGCAAGGCATCGAAGTCCTTGTCTGTGTAGTCGACGCTCGGGGGCAGAATGGCCAACGCGCATACCTCCACCGAGGCAAAGCGCCGGCCGGGCCGTCCGGGGACAGCTACGCGGAGATGGTGAGCGCGAGTTCTTCGGTGTCCCCAGCAGCACTGGAGCGTGCCGAGTCCCGCACGCGGACACGGAGCTCCAGGGTGGCATCTGAGCGCTCGACCCGAACGCCGACGACGGCAGCTTCCGGGACCCAGCGACGGAGCGCATCACGGATCTGAACCCGCGCCAGCTCGGCCAGAGCCGCGTCGCTTCGCTGGTGGCGCAGGATTTCGAGGCCGGCGCCGAAGGCCGTCCGCCACGGCAGCTCGCCCGATGACCGAGGTGTCGCACCCTGGGTGAGCAGCGTCTGCAGCACCTTGCTTCGCAAGATATCCGGTCCCGTCCCGGAGGCGAAGTCGCGCTTCTTGTCGCGGCGAAACGGGATGAGGAGGTTGGTGAGTTCCTGGGGCATGGCGGACTCCTGATCAGGGCACGGGCACCGCGGCGCGGGCGTTCTTGAGTAGCTCCACAATCGCGTCGAGCGGCGGGATGACGTCGTCGAGGGGGCGGCCGGCGAGGTCCGAGAGGTCTGGGATCTCGGGCAGGCCGACGATGCCGAGGAACAGGTTGATGAGACCGATGAGCTTGCCGAGGCTGGCAAGCGCCTTGCCCACGTTCGCGGATTCCTGCGCGACGTTGGCCTGGGCACACTGAGCGATGGCCATCAGTCCGGCATCCTCGAGGTTGGTTGCGCGATCGATGGTGCCGAGGATCTGCTGGACCTGCTGCTGCAGATGAAGCAGCAGGCTCCGCGCCTGCACCAGCGTATCAATCACCAGGTCGATGAGGCCGATGATGGTGAGCGGCAGCGAGAGCTGCGGGATGAGCTTCAGGAGCTTCGCCACCTTCTCGGCGAGGTCGGGCAGGCAGGCCGCGAGCACCGTGGGATCGGGCGGCGGTCCGAGCGTGTCCGGGATGGCCTTGATGCAGTTGAAGACCGCGACGATGGTGTCGATGATGTCGAAGAGCGGCACCAGGGGCGTGAGCGCCGGCTGGATGACCTCCATCAGGTTGATGCGCTCGATCTGCACGCCGCCCGGAAGGGTCAGGTTGAACGGATCGGGGATTTCCGGGATCTCGATGCAGATGGGTAACGCCACAGTCGTTCTCCCTCAGATCGGATCTGGAATCGGACGCACCGCGCGCCCCGCGATGGTCACAGTTGTTGCTTCGAGGCTGATCGCACCGACCGCGCGGATGGTGATGGCGGTCGTGCCTTCGAGCGTGATGGTGTTGTCCTCCGCATCGAAGAGCAGGTGATCGCCGGTCTTGCGGTTGGTGAGCTTGAGCTTGCGAGCGTCCTTGGACTCGTCGAGTTCGATGCGAAAAGTCGGCGTCGCGAAAACGCGGTTGTCCGGCGGGTCCTTCTGCGCTTCCTCCGGCACCTCGCTCTCGCCATTCGGCTTGCCCCAGTGCGCGGTCAGGTAGTACGGGGCGTCCACGTCGCCCTGGTTGAAAAAGACCGCGACCTCCGCCCCCTCCTCGGGCACCGCGAAAAAACCGTGGTCCTTCATGCCGCCGCCCGAGGTGCCGAGCGGCCACGCCCAGGCGCTGAACGGCTCGAGCACGCCGGGCACGCAGATGCGCACGCGGCCGAGCCCCTCGGGGTCCTTGCGGTCGGTGACGTAGCCGACGTACATGCCCAGCAGGCGCGAATCGTGGGTACCGATGTCATCGTCGAACGTGCTCACTGGGTCGCCTCCGGGTCGCCAGCACCGATGGGCCTGCCGTCGCGCCGATACTCGAGGCGCGTCGCTCCACTCTCCGGATCGACCACCTCGACCTGGGTCATCTCGCTGTCGGTGCGGGGCTGCGACGTGTTGCGCGAGCCGCCTTGCTGTCGCTGCGCCGCTGCAACAGCCCGCGCACGCCGACCGGTGCCGTCGCGGGTCAGCTTCACGTCGCAGATGTAGCCGGAGGAAGAGATCACGTGCTTGACCTCCTGTGCGTAGTACTTGCCGGACAACAGCCCCGAGATGCCGCGGACCTCGATGAGGCTCTTGGCGTGGAGCGTCGGGTCGCCGACCACCTGCAGCGAGAGCTTCACCGTCGCGCGCTCGGCCCGCCGAAAGCGCGCCTGAGACTCCCGTTGAGCCCGGGCCTCCGTGGTGACCGACGTCGGGTGAACGGTCGCTGTCGCGTTGCGGGTCTCGAGGGTCGTTGATCCTGTCTCCGGGTCGACGACCTCGACCACCTCGCTGATGGTGCTGCGTTCGGCCGTGCTGGCCGTGGCCGATGCTTCCACGGTGCTGCGTTGCAGTGGGTCTCGACCGCGCACGCTGACACGGCCTGCGCGACGAACCAGATCGGACTCGACGTTGACGCCGAGAACGTCGCCTCGGCCAGGATCGGCGTACCAGGTGAAGACGTGGGTTGGCGCCACGTCTTGTCGGCGTTCGTGAAAGTGGAAGCCGCCATCATCGACGTAGAACTCGAACTCCTCGCGGGCAGCGAGGCGTCGCAGAAAGCGGGCGTCGGTTTCCGCGCTCTGGTTCACGACGTCGAGCGTCTCCGCGGTGTCGTCGATGTCGAGGAACTGACCCTCGTAGCCGTGCTCCTCGGCGATGTTCGCCGCGACCTCGGAGCGCGTGACGCTCTCCCAGCTTCGCGTCTTGGTCTCGCGATTCATCAGGGCCGAGAGCGCC
>JBDRTQ010000017.1:0-2525 GCA_043823885.1 Candidatus Eiseniibacteriota bacterium
AGGAGCTCAAGGGCAAGACCATCGTCGTCGTCGCGAACCTCGAGCCCGCGACGATACGCGGCATCGAGTCGCAGGCCATGCTGCTCGCGGCCGTCGGGGACGGCGGCATCTCCCTCGTTGGTCCGGACAAAGAGCTGCTTCCGGGAACCAGGGTCAGCTAGTGCCGCCGGGCGAGCGTCTGGGCGCGGACAGCGAGCGCATGACTTCACTTCTGACGGACACCCACGTCCACCTGAACCTCAAGGCGTACCGCAAGGACAGGCGCGACGTCATCGCGCGGGCGCGGGACGCGGGCGTCGGGTTCATGATCAACGTGGGCTTCGACCTCGCGACCAGCCTCGAATCGATCGCGATCGCGGAGGAGCACGAGTTCATCAGGGCATCGGTGGGCGTGCACCCTCACGGTGCCTCGGACCTCAGCGACGACACTCTTGAGCGGTTGGCCGAACTCGCGACACACCGGACGGTCGTCGCCGTCGGCGAGACCGGGCTGGACTACTACCGCGACCTTTCGCCAAGAGACGATCAGAGGCGGGCCTTTCGCCGTCAGATCCAACTCGCTCGCGAGCTCGGGCGTCCGCTCATCATCCACAACAGGGACGCGCTCGACGACGTTCTGGACATAATCGAGGACGAAGGTGCGAGCGAGGTCGGCGGTGTGATGCATTGCTTTCCCGGCGACGTCGCGTACGCCGCGAGGGTCGTGGAACTGGGCTTCCACGTGGGCATAGGTGGTCCGGTCACGTACTCGGCTGGTGGGCGCCTCGCGCAGGTGGCGGAGGCCGTCCCGCTCAACCGCCTGCTTCTCGAGACGGACGCGCCATGGCTGGCGCCGGAACCCCACCGGGGCGGGCGGAACGAGCCCTCGTTCGTCACGCTGGTCGCCGAGCGCATCGCGGAGATCCGCGGCATGTCGCTCCCGGACCTGACGCGGGCGACGAGCGGGAACAGCACGCGGCTCTTCGGTCTTCCCGCCGCGGCCGAGCCGTCGATAGCGTACGAGATGTGGGGCAACCTCTATCTCAACATCACGAATCAGTGCACGAACAACTGCAGCTTCTGCATCAGGAAGGCGACAGACACGTTGTGGGGATACACTCTCAAGCTGAGAACCGAGCCGACGGTCGATGAACTGATGGCGGCGATAGGCGACCCGAGCCGCTACCGCGAGGTGGTCTTCTGCGGCTACGGGGAGCCCACCGTGAGGCTCGACGTCATCGTGGAGATCGGGCGCCGGCTCAAGGCGAAGGGAGTGACCGTCCGGCTGGACACCAACGGTCAGGGCAGTCTCGTCTGGAACAGGAACATCGCGCCGGAGCTGGTGGACGCGATAGACGCCGTGTCGGTGAGCCTGAACGCAGCTGACGCGGAGACATACGACCGCGTCTGCGCATCGAGGTTTGGGAAGAACGCCTACGAGCACGTGCTGGCCTTCGTCAGGGAGAGCGTGAAGGCCGGCATGGACGTGAGCGTCAGTGTAGTCGATGTCCCGGAGATCGACATCGAGGCCGCGCGCCGGGTCGCACGCGACCTGGGTGTTCCGCTGAAGGTGCGCTGATGGGAGAGGTAGGTCCCACGCAGCCGGCCGTGATGCTGGTGAAGTACGGGCTGGCGCCGTCGAAGCAGAGGGGACAGAACTTTCTGTCCGACGCCAACGTGACCAGGAAGGTCGTGTCGGCGGCGGGGCTCTCGCCCACCGATATCGTGGTCGAGATCGGACCCGGCTTCGGGGCGCTGACGTTTGGACTTGCGCAGGCGGCCCGTCATGTGGTTGCAGTGGAGATCGACGGGGGAATCGCCCGCGCTTTCCGCGACGAGTACGGGGACCGTGAGGACATCACGCTCCTCACAGGCGACATCCTGGACTTCGACTTCGCGGGCACGACCGAGCGCTACGGCGTCAACCGACTTGTGGTCGTGGGCAACATACCGTACAACGTCACGAGTCCTCTCGTCCGCCTGCTGACGGTGGAGCGGGAGCGCGTCTCCAGGTGCCTGTTGATGGTCCAGTCGGAGGTGGGTGACCGGATAGCGTCCGAACCCGGCGAGCGTGAGTACTCCGGTCTGTCCGCGGTCACGCGCTATCACGCGCACGTCCGCCGACTCTTCACGGTGAAGAGGACCTGTTTCCATCCGAGGCCGAAGGTGGACTCGGGTGTTATCGAGATCGCGTTCGACGGAGATCTGGTACGTCGCAGCGATCCCGGTACGTTCGAGGCCGTCGTGCACGCCGCGTTCGGCAAGCGGCGCAAGATGCTCCGACAGTCGCTGCAGGAGCTGATGGCCGAGCGGGGGCTGACCGCCCCCGAGCTTGCGGCGAAGGCGGGCATCGCCCTGTCCCGTCGCGGCGAAACGCTGTCCGTGGAGGAGTTCGACGACCTGGCCGCCGCCCTTGACAGTGAAGGATCAGACAATGGCGCATAAGCTCCTGCGATATCTCCTGCCTCTCGCGGTCCTCCTGGCCGTGCTTCTCGCCGTCGCGCCAGCACTGGCGCAGGACGAGGATGGAGATGGAGAGGAGCAGG
>JBDRTQ010000018.1:0-3298 GCA_043823885.1 Candidatus Eiseniibacteriota bacterium
CAACCGGGCAGCGTTCCTCGGCCCCGATCGACGTGGTCAGGGCACCTGCCCGTCGTGACGCTCCGCTCGAAGATCCCGCGCCCGCGCGTAACCTGGCCCTGCAGGACGTCGCCACGGCCTCGAGCGATCCCAGGCCACCCCGAGAGCGGCGCGGCGCGCGCGAGCCCGAAGCATCGCCTACTTCGGACGGACTGCCGGCGTTCCCGTCGGACTTCTGTCTGGCCTCCGCGGGCATTCTCGCTGTCTTCATAGGGATGATCGCCGTGGGCTCCGAAAAACGGCAGAGCTGGGCCGCGCGGTTCTCGACGAATCTGTTCGGTACCGGGCAGAAGCGTGTGAGAGGCTATCTCAAGCCCATCGATCCGCCCGGGTCATCGTCGGCAAGAGCGAACATAGGCCTGGAGAATCCGGGCCTGGAATCCGTGAAGGTCGGCAACGGCACCCCGTTCATGTCCACCGTCGAGGCCACGCTGGAGTTCATCGGCACCACCGATGATTCGCCCCCGGAGCTTCATGTTGAAGGAGCGGGTGTCACTGTTGAGGGTGAGGCCGTGACGGTCCGGAAGCTCAGGGATGGCGACATCGTGGACGTGGAAGGCCTGCGCTATCAGTACCTCAGGGGCAACCGGAGGTAGCAGCCTTCACAGATTCGCAGCGAACATCAGGCCCTGCACTCACGGATTCACTCGAGTGCAGGGCCTGGTTCGTTTCCGCCTGCAGGAAGCTAGCGGTACAGCGTCCCCGCCTCATGCCGGGCCTGGAGCCTGGCCAACATGTCCTCGGTCATCGCCTCGAGCCCGTAGCGCGGGCACCAGCCCCACTCCTTGCGGGCCGCGGAGTCATCGATCGATGAAGGCCAGGAGTCGGCGATCTTCTGCCTGTGGTCCGGCTCATATGACACAGTGAAGGCGGGCAGGCGCCCACGAATGGACGCGGCCAGTTCACCCGCCGAGAAGCTCATCGAGCCCACGTTGAAATCGCCGTGATGCTCAAGCCGGCCGAAGTCCGCCTCCATCAGGTCGATCGTCGCCTTGATGCAGTCGGGCATATACATCATTGGCAGACGCGTGTCCTCGCTCAGAAAGCACGTGTAGCGTCCGTTCGCGATGGCCTCGTAGTAGATCTCCACCGCGTAGTCCGTCGTGCCGCCCCCGGGAAGGGTCTCGGCCGAGACGATGCCCGGGTATCTCAGGCCTCGAGCGTCCACGCCGAAGCGAGCAACGTAGTAGTCACACAGAAGCTCGCCAGCGACCTTGGTGACACCATACATCGTCGATGGTCTCAGCACGGTCTCCTGGGGCGTGTTCTCTCTCGGACAGCCCGCGCCGAATACCGCTATCGAGCTTGGGCAGAGCACCCTGGTCAGTTCCAGATCACGCGCGATCTCCAGCGCATTGATCAGGCCGGACATGTTGACGTGCCAGGCCCTCATCGGGTCCTTCTCTCCAGTGGCCGAGAGAATGGCCGCGAGATGTACTATGGTATCAATGTCATGCCGCCTGCAGATCTCTGCCAGGGCCTCCGCATCGGTAACGCTCGCCTGCTCAAACGGCCCGCCCTGCCCAAGCTCACCATCTGGTCTGGGTCTGAGATCGCTTGCTACGACGCTCGTGTCCCCGTATCTCCGTCTGAGTTCAGTGGTCAGCTCGGAGCCGATCTGGCCCAGGGCTCCCGTCACCAGGATGTTTCCGACAGCTCTCTTACCCACTCGAATCGCCTTTCGCTCAGGTGGCCAAGCGGACCTTTTCAGTGCCGGCAAGCCTACCAGATTGCCTGACGAAAGGCGACAGCGGGTTCCCAGAGGTGTCTCGCTTGCGGTATAATCAACCACACATCCAGGGTGATCGCGGCGGGTGCAAGACGTGGAGGGGCGATGTACCAGGGCAAGTGGGAAGACCTCATCGACAAGATCGAGAAGATGTTCGGCTTTGCCGAGCACACCACCGAGGAGTACCCGGA
Organism: Candidatus Eiseniibacteriota bacterium; assembly: GCA_043823885.1. Taxonomy (GTDB): domain Bacteria; phylum Joyebacterota; class Joyebacteria; order Joyebacterales; family Joyebacteraceae; genus JALGZG01. Next base: position 1,960 of record JBDRTQ010000018.1, read on the forward strand.
GCGCCGAATGACGGTCGAGACGGCAGTGTTCGACGGAGCATCGGGGAGGATCAAGCTGGAGCGCACGGTGAAGCCCGTCGTTCTCGACCAGACGATCTCCTACTCCAAGCGGGTCGGGGGAGAGGTGACGACGGAGTACGTCCTGTCCGAGGACGAGTACGTCGACACCGTCAGGTTCTTCAGGTGGGACAGGCTGGCGCGGATGTGGAAGCAGATAGACATGGCCGACATCGGTCGGTGAACTGCGCTGAAGGCCATCCCGACCAACTCCTTCCCACGTGCCTCCTCACGCCCGCGCCCCCGCCCCCTTGCGCCCCCCCGCGACCCCGCGGCCCCCGGTGCGGCCGTGCCGCTCCTGGATGACACCCCACTGGAACGGAACTTGCTTTCCACACTGATCATGTGATGGCGGGCTTCAGGCTCGTGCAGTTCTGCTCGAATGTCCTACGCAGTCGGCTCCGGAAGGGGAAGCCATTGGACGGTTCCACGACGGACGGCCTGACCACGGACGGCTCGACAATCGATGCCCCCGCAGAGGTCGGCCCCAGGGCCAGCATCCTCGTTGTTGATGACGAGAGTTTCATCCGAGAGATAATCTGCCGCAAGCTCGGTGGCAGCGGCTTCGAATGTGATGCCGCTCCCAATGCGGAGGACGCTCTCGCGAAGATCTCGCAGAACAACTACGACTGCGTGCTGTCGGACATCCACATGCCGGGCATGAGTGGCGTCGATCTGCTGCGCCAGATCAAGCTTCAGCACCAGGACCTTGCGGTCATTCTGGTCACCGGCGCGCCGGACATCGATGCTGCCCTCGAGGCGATGCGTCTGGGCGCCTACGATCACCTGTCAAAGCCGCTCAATCTGGCGGCGCTCGAGATCACCGTGGACCGGGCGCTCGAGAAGAAGCGGCTGGTAGAGGAGAACAGGGAGTATCAGCGCAACCTCGAGTCTATGGTCAAAGAGCGGACCAAGCAGCTGAGCGACGCGAACGAAGACCTGCGCAGGCTCTTCACGGGCAGCATAAAGGCGCTGGCGCAGGCCCTGGAGGCGAAGGACGAGTACACCCAGGGGCACTCGGCGCGCGTCGCCGAGGAGTCCGTTAACATCGCCAGATACCTTTCCCTGTCGGACGCTGAGGTCCAGCGCATGTGGCTGGCAGGCTATCTCCACGACATCGGCAAGATAGGCATCAAGGAAGCGGTTCTCAACAAGCACGGCAAGCTCAACGAAGAGGAGTGGCGACTGATCCAGCAGCACCCCGTCGTCGCCGGGAAGATACTCGGCCCCATCTCTGAACTCTCCGATGTCATCGACATCATCGTGCACCATCACGAGCGCT
>JBDRTQ010000019.1:0-3184 GCA_043823885.1 Candidatus Eiseniibacteriota bacterium
GGCCTGGGCAGTCGCCCGCCTATCACGCTGGAAGGAACAGAGTAGAACAGCTTGGCGATGCCAGACAAGGCGAAAGGCAGTATCAGGTTGGCCCCCTCATCGTAGCCGCCCGCGTAGAGGAGGCTCACGACGTTCTCGCCCACGAGGAGGTACGCCGCGGTTACGACGACGGCGAGCCCGGCGATCATGAGGTTGTACCTCCGGAGTTCCAGCCTCTTGAGCACGTTGACCCGTGGCATGAGGACGTAGCTGATCGAGTAGAAGAGGAAGTCGAAGCCCCTCATGACGGCGAAGATCGACGCGTACACGGCCAGCTGATCGTACGGGAGCATCTTTCCGATAACGAGCTTGTCGACGGACACCATCAGCGCGAACGAGAGATTCAGACCGAGGAGGAACACGCCCTCGCGCACCACCGACCGGGGAACCGGCTTGCCGCGGCTCCGGTCGGCGCCGGAGCGCAGAACGGCCAGCAGGAGTCCGGACAACGCGAACGCAACGCCGAGCGTTACGAGCGCGGTCGTGTAGGTGAGTGCGCCCGCAAGCTTGAGCGCCAGCAGCACTACGGCTGCCACCATCGCGGGAAGACGCACTGTTGTCATCGCCAGCTCGTAGCGGTGCTCCGCCCGCATCACCGAACTGACGGTGGTGGCAACGTTCTGTGAGACGACCAGCGCCACGAGAACCAGCGCGAGGCCCCAGCCCAGCCCGTAGAACCCCGCGCCCGCCAGGGACGCCACGACGCCCAGGGGGAGCACGATGGCGAAGACGCGGCGCACGTGTGCCAGTGTGTCGTACGCGCCGCGGTCGCCCCTCGAGAGGAAACGGACGATGGACGCGCCCTGCCCCGCCATGGACAACGTCGACAGGATGGGGAGCGCGCCCAGCAGGAGCGATATCAGCCCTACCTCTGTCTTGGGGAGCGTGCGGGCGAGCAGGGTCTGTGTGACCAGCTGAAGAGCGGCGCCGAGGAGAACGACGGCGAACACGCGACCGACCCGCGTGGGCGTGGAAGATGCGTGACTGGCAAGCAGGGTCTGGAGTCTTCTGGTGCCCCTCACCGGCCCTCCGTGCTGGAACGGGGGTGTCGCCTGAGACTGCGTTTCACTCGATGTAGCCCAGCGACCTGAGCTGCTCTCTGATCGAGTCGTCCATCGTCGACCCGACCTCTCCCCTCTCCTTCCCGACGGCGGGCTCGTACGAGGGAATGAACGACACCGGGCGGGCGGCGAGGTGTTGCTCCTCGATGATCTCGGTCAGCACCCTGCCGTCCATGTCCTCCCCAACGGGCAGTCCCATTACGGCGAGGGCCGTCGGTGTGATGTCGAATATCGTGGCGTCCCCGAACCGCCCCGCAGCACTGAACGCTGGACCGAAGGCTATGAAGACCCCGGCCACGTCGTGCGTTCCGGTCAGCTGAGGCCTCCCGGGGTCCGGGTCGAGGCGCGCTTTGAAGCCGTGGTCGGAGACCACCATGATGTTGACGTCGTCGCCCAGCGCATCGAGCAGCCGTCCGAGAAGCTTGTCGGTGTAGACGTAGTAGTTGTCTATGACGCCTCCGTAGGCGGCGATGTCCTCGTCGGGAACGTCCCCGAAAGGCTCGGGGTCCGCGTACTTCCAGAAGAAGTGCGGGACGAAGTCGAGGCCGCGCAGGTAGACGGCCGACAGGGTGGGCCTGTAACTGGGAGTCAGCGTGGTCGACATGCGGGAGTAGATGGCGTCCCGGAGGTATCCCCAGCGAAGGGGCTCGTCGACGATCCTGTTCTGTTGATGACGGAGTTCATCGCTCGGATAGCGTTTGTATCCGGCGTCGAACGTGAACGCTCCGAACGATTCGAGGCGTTCGTTCGTGGGACGTCCGCCGACCGACTGAAGCACCTGCACCGGCCCGCGCATGAGCGAGTGAAGCCGGTCGGACAGCAGAAAGCCGTTGACCTCGTCGACGGGCCATGTGACGTACCACCCGACGACGCCGACCGGAAGGCCGAAGCTGGATACGATGTCCCACACGGGCGCCGCGGACCTCATGGTCGCGTTCACTGGCACGCCAGCCTCGTTGACGAAGTCGCGGATGCCATGCTTGTCCGCGGACTTCCCCGTCGCGATCGTCGTCCAGATGCGCGGGGAGATCAGCGGCGGCTCCGACCAAAGGGTCCCATAGGAGCCCCGCTCCATCATCCGCTGGAAGTTCGGCAGTCTTCCGGCCTCGACCAGTGGACCGAGCTTCTGCCAATCGCATCCGTCGACACCAATGATGGCGACGCGCGGCACCGGACCCGTCGCGGAAGAAGCGCCTCCCACGGCCGCGCCGCCCGTCCTCGACTGAACTCCGACGACAAGAGCGGCGAGAGCGACCACGGCGCAGACCGCCCCGAGGACGGCCACTCCCCTTCCGGGGACACGCCTCCTCAAGAACGAGAGCACGCGTGACAGCGCACACGCCAGGAGGCACCCGGTAACGAGCCCGACCACAAGCACGACGGCGAGCCCTATGACATTCAGCTGTAGGGTCGTGAGCGTGTCCGCCCGCACGAACGCTTCGGAACCCTTGAGCGGAAGGAACGTCAGCACCAGCACGACCCACAGGGTCACGGCCAACAGGGCCGTGAAGACAGGCCGTTCTGAGGCGTAGGGAGCTTCCGACCGTCTTCTGGAACGGGTCGTCAGGAGGAGAACCAGCCCGCCGATCGTGGCGTAAGCGACCGCGAACGCAACGAGCATAGGCAGAACCTGACGCGGAGCGAGCGACAGCGTGAAGCCGCTGGTCGAAAGGCCGGTGACGCCCAGCGGGGCGCCGGCCGCCAGCGCGAATCCGACGGACGAGAGGACCAGCGTCCTCCACATCGCGCCTTTGCTGAGGCCTCCCGGTTTCTCTCGGCCGTGGGAGTTCTGCTTGATCTCAGGGGTCATGCCGAGTCCAGAGCCTCCTTGAGCGCCGCGAACACGCTCTCTACGCCGACCGCGTCCATGCAGGAGGGGCTCTTGTCGCACACCCGCCTGTAGCAGGGCGCGCAATCGAGCGGCGTCAGCACTTTCCCGCCGGAGCCGAAGAGCTCGATCTCCTGGGGCGCGCTGGGTCCGAACAGCACCACGGCGGGCACGCCGAGAGCGATGGCTATGTGCATCGCCAGCGTGTCCCCCGTGACCATCGCGTCGAGCATGCCCACGATGGACGCGAAGTCCA
>JBDRTQ010000020.1:0-9944 GCA_043823885.1 Candidatus Eiseniibacteriota bacterium
CGATATATCCCGCGAAGCACTGGGTGACGACACAGGAGAACATCGAACTCGCCATCAAGGGCATCAAGGCCGAACTCGCGGAACGTCTCAAGCTGTTCAGGGACGGTGGCAAGTTGCTGGAGGCGCAGCGCCTGGAGCAGCGCACGTCCTTCGACATAGAGATGATGAGGGAGATGGGTTACTGCAGCGGCATCGAGAACTACTCGCGGCACCTCTCGGGGCGCGGCCCCGGGTCCCGGCCCGACGTCCTTCTCGACTACTTCCCCGACGACTTCCTGGTATTCATCGACGAGTCTCACGTCTCGGTGCCTCAGTTGCGCGGGATGTTCCGCGGTGACCGCTCGCGCAAGGAGACGCTCGTCGATTACGGGTTCAGGCTGCCCTCCGCGCTCGACAACAGGCCGCTCATGTTCGACGAGTTCGAGAAGTTCATGCGTCAGGTGGTGTTCGTGTCCGCGACGCCCGGTCCGTACGAGCTGGAGAAGTCAGAGGGCGTTGTCGTCGAGCAGATCATCCGGCCCACCGTCCTGGTCGACCCCGAGATCGTCGTCCGCCCCGTCGAAGGGCAGGTGGACGACCTGCTCGAAGAGATACGGACGCGGGTCGCCGCCGGCGGGCGCGTGCTGGTGACGACCCTCACGAAGCGCATGTCGGAGGACCTGACAGACTATCTGGGCGGCCTCGGCGTGCGCGTGCGGTACCTTCACTCCGACATCGCTGCGCTCGAGCGCGTGGAGATAATCAGGGGCCTGAGGCTCGGCGAGTTCGACGTCCTGGTCGGCATCAACCTGCTGAGGGAGGGTCTGGACCTGCCCGAGGTCTCGCTCGTCGCGGTCCTCGACGCGGACAAGGAGGGGTTCCTTCGGTCCGACACCTCGCTGATACAGACCTCCGGACGCGCCGCGCGCAACCTGGGCGGTCGCGTCATTTTCTACGCCGACACCGTGACCGGTTCGATGGAGCGCGCGCTCGCGGAGATGTCCCGGCGGCGCGACATCCAGATCGCCTACAACAAGAAGTACGGCATCGAGCCGAAGAGCATCGTGAAATCCGTCGACGAGATAATGCGAGCGACGGCCGTGGCCGATGCCAGGAGCGACGTCGACCAGGACATCGAGATGCTGCATCTGGAGCCGGGCATCGACCGCGCCCAGATGATGGCGATACTCGAGGAACAGATGATGAACGCCGCGGCTCGGCTCGAGTTCGAGAAGGCCGCGTCGCTCCGCGATCGTATTGATGAACTTCGGATGGCCGACGCGCTGGACGACGCCTCGGGACCGGGGAAGGCGGCGCCACGGGCCGGTGGACAGGGCGCGGGGCGCAAGGGGCGCCGCGCAGGGGAAACCGGGGAGCCGTCCGCCGGAAGGCCGATGCCGAAGGGAGCGCGCAGGCGCCGGTCGAAGGGCGCCCCAAGAGAGAAGCGCGGCGATGTCGTCTACGGGAAGGACAAGGGGAAGGACAAGCGGGGGCAAGGGAAATGACGGTAGATGAGAACGTCCTCGAACTCGTGCGCCGGGCGCTGGCGGAAGACGTCGGTGCGGGCGACGTGACCACGGAGTCCACCATTCCAGTCGACCACGTCTCGCGCGGGACCATCACGGCCAAGGCGGACGGGGTCATCGCCGGCCTGGACGTTGCCGGGGCCGTTTTCGCGGAACGCGATCCGGAGTTGTCCTTCACCGCTCACGTCAGCGATGGCGACAGGGTGGTTCCGGGGACGGTGGTGGCCACGGTGGAGGGGCGAACGAGAGCGATACTGACGGGCGAGCGCGTCGCACTCAACTTCCTCCAGCGTCTGTCCGGGATCGCCACGGCAACCGCCGCCTGCGTCACCGCACTCGAGGGCGGTCGCACGCGCGTGCTGGACACCCGGAAGACGACCCCGGGCCTGAGGTCGCTCGAGAAGTACGCGGTGAGCGTCGGGGGTGGAGAGAACCACCGGATGGGCCTCTGGGACATGGTGCTCATCAAGGACAACCACATCGAGGCGGCCGGGGGCATCGCCCCGGCGGTCTCCGCGGCGAGGGCTGCGCATCCGGACCTCGCGATAGAGGTCGAGGCGAAGTCCATCGACCAGGTCGCGTCCGCGATGGGAGCCGGCGCGGACAGGATAATGCTAGACAACATGACCATGGAGCAGATGCGGGACGCGATCGCGCTCGCGCGGTCGGTCGATTCGCCGCCGGAGATCGAGGTCTCGGGCGGGATAACGGGCGACAGGCTGCGCGCAATAGCCGAGCTTGGACCCGACTTCGTCTCCGTGGGCTCGCTGACACACTCCGCGAGTGCACTGGACATCTCGCTCGATCTCGAGGCACAACAGTGATCCGGGACGCCCTGACTGAAGATGCGATACTCCCGCTCGTGAAGAACCTGCGGATTCCCTGGCGGGTCCACGCCTACGGTTCGATCGTTTCCACGAACGACACGGCGAAGAGACTGGCCGTCAGCGGCGCTCCCGAGGGCACGCTCGTCGTCGCCGAGACGCAGACCGGCGGGTACGGGCGCAGAGGGAACGTCTGGGAGTCGCCGGCCGGCGGGCTCTGGTTCTCATTCCTGGTCAGACCGCATCTTCCCCCCGAACGCGCGAGCGGGCTTTCGGTCGTGACGGCCGTGGCCGTGGCGCGAGCCGTGATCGACCTCGGGAAGGCGAGCGCCCGGATCAAGTGGCCGAACGATGTCTTCGTGGGCGGGCGGAAGCTGGCCGGCGCGATGATCGTTTCTGCCGGGGACGGGGCGCTGGTTGTCGGCGTCGGTGTCAACGTCAACGTGTCGGAGGCCGACCTGCCTGCGCCGGACTGGTACGAGGCGACATCGCTTCTCAAGGAGACCGGCGAAGAGCACGCCCGCCCGGTGCTGCTCGCGCGCATCCTGGCGGAATTCGAGAGTCGCTACTACGCCTACCGCGGGCCGGACCACGTCGAACTCCTCAGCGAATGGAGGGAACTCTCGCTCGTCGTCGGGGAGTGGGTGACCGCGGCGGTCGGTGATGAGACCGTGCAGGGCACCGTGTTCGACATGGAGGAAGACTGCGGCATCGTCCTGAGACTGGCGAACGGCGGGCATCGGAAGCTGCTTCCCACGGGCGATGTGACGCTGTCTGTGGGGGGAATGAGGGATTTGGCTTGACGCGGCCTGTCGTTCAACCTATTTTGGTTCAGGTCTTGCATATCAACCGATAAGAGTTGAATAGAGCGAATCAACTGAATACGGTTGAATATGCAGTGGACAGTCAACGGTTGCCGCGACCTTCTGAACGGCGGAGGAGACGATGGAGACGCGAGGCGAGACGAGAGCCGGCGCATATGTCGCCCTCATCGGCGACATCAGAAAGTCCCGGCACATCGCGGAGCGCGATCTGCTGCAGCAGCAGCTGGAAAAGGCACTGGGCACTGCCAACGAGCGCTTCGCGGCGGACGTGGCCGCGGGCTTCGTACTTACACTTGGAGATGAGTTTCAGGGGCTGCTCCTCAGGCCGAGCACCGTTGTGGACGTGCTGATCGCTCTGGACGAAGCCCTGGAAGGTGCGGAGGTGCGCTACGGGATCGGGTGGGGAGGCCTGTCGACCGAACTCAAGGACGTCGCTCTGCGAACGGACGGACCGTGCTTCCACAGGGCGAGGGCCGCCCTCACGGCGGGGAAGCGCGACGACCGGTGGGTGACGGCGGCGGGATTCGGTAGTGACGACGAGGTGCTGAACGGCCTGTTCTGGTTGGTAGGCGCCGTTCGCTGGCAGTGGACTGACATCCAGCGACAGACGGTCCGCATGATGAGAACGGCGGGAGCCCAGAGGCAAGTGGCTCAGAGCCGGGGCGTCTCAGTCAACGCGGTCAGCAAGGCTCTCAAGTCGGCGCTGCAGGAACCGGTGCACGCCGCCGAGCGCGCGGCAGCGGAGATCCTCGCTCGCTACGACGACCGCATCCCGGACGCGGATGACAGCAAGAGGGGGATCACGTGATAGCACGTATCTTCGCTGACATGGGAACAGGCCCGGGAGCTCTGCTGGTGCTCCTGCTGGCGGGTCACGTGCTCGGAGACTTCCTCTTCCAGACCGAGTGGATGGCTCGAGAGAAAGAGAAGTGCTGGGGGCCTCTGTTGCTGCATACCGTCGTTGTGCTTCTGACTCACGCGGCGGTGCTCGCCCCGTTTCTGACGAGTCGTCTGGCCGTGGGGTTGCTGTTCCTGGCGGCTACACACTTCCTTCTCGATGCGCTTCGCATCAGAGCCTTCGGGACCTGGGGGGCATCACCAGGTGCGTTCCTGCTGGACCAGACCCTGCACGCGATGGCGGTCCTCGTTCTCTGGGGTCTGTTGGCGTCGCCGACCGGCTTCAGTGTGGTCCGCTGGATTCCCTCTGCGGAATGGGTCGCCTGGTACGCGCGCTGGTTGGGTGTGGCAGCCGGCTACGTCTTCGTTGCGGTGGGCGGGTCGCGGATCGTGAAGGGAGTCCTCGACAGGTTTCATGAGGCAGTCCCGAACGAACGCAGCGATGGGCGGCAGTACGCCATGGGCCGCGTGATTGGATACCTGGAGCGTTTCATTGCGCTGACGCTGGTGTTGTTCGACCAATGGGCCGCTCTGGGTCTCATCATAGCTGCGAAGTCGATCGCCAGGTTCCCGGAGTTCAGCGACCCGGAGCACAAGGACTTCGCCGAATACTACCTGCTGGGTACGCTTGCCAGCATACTCGTGGCCGTCGTGGCAGGAGTGCTGCTGCGGCTCCTGCTGGGCTAGCCGGAGTGGTCGGCTGACTGCCGCGCGGACGTGACTGGATGGGAGCAAGCATGCTTCTCGCAATAGACATAGGCAACACCCACACGGTCGTGGGTCTCTTCGAGGCCGACGAACTGCGCTTCCGCTGGCGCCTGGCGAGCGATGCCCGACGCACGGCGGACGAGTTCGGGATTCTCGTGAGAGAGCTGTGCGCGCAGTCGGGCGTCGAGTTCGCCAACATCCGGGGCGTCGTCGTGTGCTCGGTCGTGCCCGCGCTGACCTCCGCGCTCTCCGAGATGGCCGAGCGCCTGCTGGGAGTCGAGCCCGTCGTGGTCGGACCGGACCTCGACCTCGGGATTTCCATCGACTACTTCGACCCGAAGGAGGTCGGCCCGGACCGGCTGGCGAACGCGGTCGCGGTCCACGAGACCATCGATGGACCCACCATCGTCGTCGATTTCGGCACGGCGACAACCTTCGACGCGGTGACGGGAGACGGGCACTATCTCGGTGGGGCCATCGCGCCGGGGGTGGTCACGTCGGCCGAGAACCTGTTCCGCCGCGGAGCGCTCCTGCCCAGGGTGGCGCTTGACCCACCACCCAACGTGATGGGGAGGTCAACGGAGGAAGCCATGCGGTCCGGCATCGTGTTCGGAGCCGTGGGCCAGGTGGACGAGATAGTCGGGCGGATCATCGAGGAGTGGGGAGAGCGGCCGACGGTGATCGCGACGGGGGGACTGGCCGGCACGATCGCGGCATTCTCGAAGACGATCAAGATCGTCGACCCCGACCTGACACTGACGGGTCTCGCCGCGATCCACAGGAGAGTGGCGGGGGGGTAGCGGGTTGCGGCTCGCGGCCATCGACGTTCCCGAGACACCAGATGTCAAGAGCCGGGAGGCCCGCGCGGGGGCAGAAACCCCTTGCGCGGCAGCCCGGTTTCGCATAGATTAGCAGTCTGACAATGCGAGTGCTAGTGGGTAGGTGCAGGCGATTCTCCACAAAGGAGGAGAGAGATGGCAGGCAAGAAGCCGAACGTCAAGCTGAACATCAAGCCTCTGTCCAACCGTGTGCTGGTCAAGAGGCTCGAGGAGGAGATGCAGAAGACGGCTGGCGGCATCATCGTTCCGGACACGGCCAAAGAGAAGCCGCAGCGGGGCAAGGTCGTGGCTGTCGGTCCAGGCAGGCTCACCGACGAGGGCGAGAGGATCGCGGTCGAGGTCAAGGTCGGGGATGACATCCTCTTCGGAAAGTGGTCGGGCAGTGAGATCACGGTCGACGGTGAAGAGTATCTCTTCATGAAGGACGAAGACATTCTCGCGGTTCTCTAGCCGCGGGCTCAAAGACATACGAGAGGTGGCAGCATGGCGAAGCAGGTGGAGTTCGACTCTGCGGCGAGGTCGCATCTGAAGATGGGCGTGGACAAGATGGCCAACGCCGTCAAGGTAACGCTCGGTCCCAGAGGCCGCAACGTCGTTCTCGACAAGAGGTACGGATCGCCGGTCATCACCAATGACGGCGTCACGATCGCGAGAGAGATCGAGCTTGAGGACCCCTACGAGAACATGGGCGCTCAGATGCTCAAGGAAGTCGCGACGAAGACCGCCGACATTGCCGGTGACGGCACGACGACCGCCATCGTGCTCGCGCAGTCGATGGTGGCGTCCGGGCTGCGCAACGTGGCGGCCGGGGCCAATCCGCTGCACCTGAAGAGGGGCATGGAGAGGGCCGTCGAGGTCGCTGTCGCGGAACTCAAGAAGCTGAGCAAAGAGGTGAAGGGTCGTGAGGGGATCGCTCAGGTCGCGACGGTTTCGGCGAACAACGACACAGAGATCGGCGAGCTTCTGGCCGACGCGATGGAGAAGGTCGGCAGGGACGGCGTCATCACGATCGAAGAGGCGAAGAGCATCGAGACTTCTCTGGAGGTGGTCGAGGGCATGCAGTTCGACCGCGGCTATCTGTCGCCCTACTTCGTGACCGATGCCGAGAGGATGGAGACTGTTCTGGAGCACGCCTACATCCTGTTCCACGACAAGAAGATCTCGGCGATGCGGGACCTGGTCCCGATTCTCGAGAAGATCGCACAGACGGGTCGGCCGTTCCTCATCGTTGCCGAAGACATCGACGGCGAGGCACTGGCGACGCTCGTGGTCAACAAGCTCCGAGGGACCATCCAGGGCGCAGCGGTCAAGGCGCCGGGCTTCGGCGATCGTCGCAAGGCGATGCTGGAGGACATGGCTGTCCTGACGGGTGGCCAGGTCATCTGTGAGGAGAAGGGTCTGAAGCTCGATGCCGCTACGCTCGCAGATCTTGGTCAGGCCAAGCGGATCGTCATCGACAAGGACGCAACGACCATAGTCGAGGGCTCCGGCACGAAGGCCGACATCAAGGGCAGGCTGGAACAGATCGCGGCGGAGATCGAGCGCTCCACGTCGGACTACGACAAAGAGAAGCTCCAGGAACGGCGCGCTCGCCTTGCCGGTGGTGTGGCCGTGATCAACGTCGGCGCCGCGACCGAGATAGCGATGAAGGAGAAGAAGGCTCGCGTCGAGGACGCGCTTCATGCCACCAGAGCCGCCGTCGAAGAGGGGATCGTCGTCGGTGGAGGCGTGGCGCTGCTCCGTGTCGCTGCTGTCCTGAAGGAGCTGAAGGAAGGAGACGCGGACGTGAGGACCGGCATCGCCATCGTCGCGACTGCGCTCGAAGCTCCCATCCGCCAGATCGCGATGAACGCGGGGGCGGAGGCTTCGATCGTCGTGGAGGAGGTCCGGGGGCAGCAGAACAAGTCCCACGGCTACGATGCGGCGAGACAGGAGTACACCGACCTCGTCAAGGCCGGCATCGTCGACCCGACCAAGGTCGTGCGGACGGCTCTGCAGAACGCCGCGAGCGTTGCGAGTCTCCTTCTGACGACCGAGGCGATACTGACCGACATTCCAGAAGAGGACAAGCCGTCGGCCATGCCGGGCGGTGAGATGTACTAGACGGTTCCGCGCTCCGTCTGCAAAGAAGCGCATGGAAACACCGGGCCGCAGCACAATGCTGCGGCCCGGATGCTTTATTGCCCGCTCCGGTCCTCCTGGTGGCACGGTCCGTGCTCACATCTAGTCAGAAGACACGCGCGGGCCGGCGGGGGTGATCTGTTCGTGCGCCCGTCAGGGTGCAAGCGCGCGGTGAGGGGTTCCAGCAGGAGGAGCGCAGTGCAGACAACAGAGGTTCTACAGGCGATGCTCGACGGGCTGTCGGACGGCGTCTATTTCACGGACCGTGACCGCCGGATAACGCACTGGAACAAGGGAGCAGAGCGACTCACGGGATTCACAAGCGAAGACGTGCTGGGTCGGTGCTGCCGGGACAGGATCCTCGTCCACGTCGACGAGAACGGACGACAGCTCTGCAACTCCGGGTGCCCGCTGGCGGCCACGCTGAACGACGGGCAGGATCGTCAGGCGGAGGCCTACCTCCGGCACAAGGACGGGCACCGGCTGCCCGTGCTGGTGCGCGTATCGTCGGTTACCGACGAGGACGGCGATGGGGCCATCAGCGGCGCCATCGAGGTGTTCTCTGATCTCTCGTCGAGGACTGCGGCGCGGCAGCGGATCCACGACCTGGAGAACCAGGCCATGTTCGACGACTTGACGGGACTCCCCAACAGACGCTACCTCGAGGGAGCGGTGTGGGAGCATCTCAGCGGACTGGCCGGCGGCGGCGCCGCTTTCGGCACGCTCTTCGCGGACATCGACAACTTCAAGCACGTGAACGACGTCCACGGCCACGAAGCCGGTGACGAGGTTCTGAGGGTCGTCGGAAGGACGCTCGCGAACAGCTGCCGCCTGAGCGATGTCGTGGGTCGCTGGGGTGGGGGGGAGTTCCTGTGTCTTATCCTGACCAAAGACCGGAACGGACTCGCAACTGCCGGCGAAAGGCTGTGCGCCCTCATCCGGGAGTCGAGCCCTCGCCACGACGGCGAACCCATACCTGTTTCGTTCTCTGTGGGAGCGACGATGGGCAGGCCGGACGACGACCTGGACTCGCTCATCAGGCGAGCCGACGGCTTGCTGTATGATGCGAAGGAGTCGGGAAAGGACCGCATCGCGGTCGACAGCGACTGAGTCGCTGGTGTTCGGAAGACCGTGGGGCGCCGTGCGAGGAAGCGCCGGCGTCCGGTGGAAATAGAGAACGGGCTGTCCTCTTGTGAGGGCAGCCCGCTTCGTTGTGTGGTACCCCGCGTCGAGGGTCCAGGCGCCCGGGACAGGTACCCTAGCGGAACAGCGCTTTGATCGTGCCCCAACTGAAGAGTCCCACCGGGCTTGAGTCGCACTCGCAGTAGGGGAGCACGCCCTCGAGGTTTCCCAACTCGACGTTCGTGCCGAACTTGATCGCCAGGTGGCCCTCGAAGACGGCGTGCTCGCTCGGAGGGAAGAGCGAGAAGTAGCAGACGTGCATCCAGCCGACTTCGCCTGGCTCGCAGTCGCCCTCCTCAGGCTCGAACTTCATCGTCGGGCCGTCGACTGGAAAGTGCGGGTCGCCGGGGCAATCGAACTCGCTCAGGAACTCGACGTCGCAGCCGTCCTCGCCAATGCCGACTCCTGCGGGGAAGCGGTGGCCGAAGTACCCGGGATCGCAGGCGCACTCGCACTCTGCCAGCGCGAGATAGATGGTGCTATGGCTGAGCCCGTGACCGCCGTACTCCGTCGTGTCCTAGTAGATGTAGATGTGGTAGCAGTACTCCCAATAGCCCTCGTAACCTGGCTCCGTTGCCGGGAAGCAGAGGCCGGTTCCCCAGACAGCGTCAGCCGACGCGACGCCGGGGAAGATGGTGAAGAGCAGCGCGGTGGCAACGGCCGTGAGGGCCAGGCGTTTAGCAGTGAACATGGCAAACCTCCTCTCAGGAAGTTGGCGGGGCCAATAGGTGACCAGAGACCTCGCCTGACAGGAAGTCATTATAATTCAATCAACCGGTATCCTGTCAAGTGGGACACGTCCGCTTTAACGACAGAGTAACCGCACAGGTCACAAGATGTGGGATATAGGGCAACTGCGTGACTTGGTGATGCGCGCGGGGTAGTGCGCGGGCGTGGGTGAAGAGAAGAGAAAACGGGCTGTCCTCTCATGAGGACAGCCCGTTTCAGTGCTGGTCCGGTCCGGGCGGCTGGATGCAACTCCGCCAAGGTCCGCGCCCGGCCATCGCAGCTGAAGATTCTGGCGCAGCGGTCTCTTCCGGCTCC
>JBDRTQ010000021.1:0-2296 GCA_043823885.1 Candidatus Eiseniibacteriota bacterium
CCTTACAACATCGTCCAGTTCACTATTCTCCAGGAGGTGATGGCTGGTTGGCTTGGCCTCGAGCTCGGCGGGTACCACCACTGGAGTGATAGCCTCCACGCCTACGCGGATTCCCTGGATGAGTTCTCCTGTGGCGCTCCGGTTGCCGAGGAGACGAACACCGATTCACTCGCATTGCCCATCGACCGAGGCGACCAACTCATCAGCGAGACGTATCGGCGGCTGACCATGCTTACGGCGCCGAAGCTCAACGAGACGCAGGTCTCCAAGATCGCCGCGATGGACGATGCACCGGTCGGCTATCGGAACCTCCTGCGCGTGCTTGCCGCCGATTCGGCTCGTCGGCGTGGCCGCCTGGATCAGGCCCAAGCGCTCATGGCTGATTGCACGAATCCGCAGCTTGTTCAGGTTTGGTCTGCGTGGCTTGAACGGGTGCACGGCGTTCCGGCCAGGCCGGGGCTGCCTTCATCTTCGAGAGGAACGACATGAGCAACAGACACAAGGTCTTCGTCAGCTACCACCACGCGCTTGACGAGTCCTACAAGAACATCTTCGAGCTGCGCTTCGGGAACAGGGTTGAAGCCATCGTTCCGGGTTCGGTGAAGGTCGGCGACATCGACCCGAACCTCCCGACCGATACCATCCGGCAGAAAATCCGAGACGAGTACCTCCGAGACACATCGGTGACCGTCGTGCTGATCGGTGCGCAGACCTGGCAGAGGAAGCACATCGACTGGGAGATCGGTTCGTCGATCCGAGACACGAAGACCAATCCTCGCTCCGGCCTGCTCGGCATCCTGCTGCCAGCCTATCCGCGTGCCGACAAGTCTAAGTACAACCCCAGGACAATCCCTCCGCGGCTCCACGACAACATCGAGTGCGGGTTCGCGAGCATTCACAATTGGTCGGAAGACGCCGAAACCGTCCAGGGCTGGATTCATCAAGCATACATCCGAAAGAGCATGAAGGAGCCTGACAACTCGCGAGCGTCTTTCGGCAAGAATCGCTCGGGCGACGCGTGGACCGATTGAGCATGCGAATCCCCTACAAGATCCGGCTTCCAGGCGGACGCGTGCTCAAGACGACGCCCGTGTTCGACACCTACTGGCGCTTCGCCTCGGAGCGGCAGGAGATGTTCATGCGCCGCGTTCATGGGAGCACGCCGCCATGGACCGAGGACCCGATCCTCAGCGCGCATCGCTTCACGAACACGTACCGAGCGTCTGACCGGGTCAGCCAGTACCTGATCCGTCACGTGATCTACGAGGGCTCGCAGAAGCCCGAGGAGGTCTTCTTCCGGACGATCCTGTTCAAACTCTTCAACAAGATCGAGACGCGGGAAGCCCTGTGCGCGGAGCTCGGAGCGGTGAGCTGGCGGGAGTTTGCCTTCGATGCGTACGCGAACGTGCTGGATCGGCTGCTTGAAGACGGGCAGCGCGTCTACTCGGCGGCGTACATCATGCCATCGCCGGCGTTCGGGAGCCCGCGCAAGCATCGGAACCATCTCCGGCTCGTCGAGCACATGATGAAGGACGGCGCCCCACGGAAGCTAGCGAAGGCGACATCACTGCGAGGGGCATTCGAGCTGCTGCGCGGCTACCCATCGCTGGGGGACTTCCTCGCGTTCCAGTTCGCGATCGACCTCAACTACAGCGAGCTCACCGACTTCTCGGAGATGGAGTTCGTCGTCGCGGGGCCTGGCGCACGGGACGGCATCCGCAAGTGCTTCAAAGACACGGCGGGCCTGTCGGAGGCGGAGATCATCCAGGTCATGGCCGATCGCGCGGGCGACGAGTTCGAGCGGCTGGGCACGAAGTTCCAGAGCCTTTGGGGCCGGAGCCTGCAGCTCATCGACTGTCAGAACGTGTTCTGCGAGGTCAGCAAGTACGCGCGCGTCGCGCATCCCGAGGTCGAGGGAGATTCCGGGCGAACCCGCATCAAGCAGAAGTTCACGCCGCGCCCGACGCCGATCCCTCAGTGGTACCCGCCAAAGTGGGGGGTGAAGGTCTCCATCTCGCCAGGGAAACCGGAGGCGTCGGAGCTCCGAGACTCCATCTTTGCGTCCCCGGACATGAAGAGGAGCGCTTTGCCCTTGGTGAAGGGATCGACTCGGCAACTGAACAGGAGTACAGTATAGACATGGCGCGGAAGACCTCGAACGGCGGAAAAGACCATAGATTTGGCGGTGATTGGACGACCGCCAAGCTCGACGTGCTCAAGGGCTACCTCGAGGGCTACACGACCGCGCTCAAGACCACGCCCTTCCGCAAAGGCTACATCGACGCCTTCGCCGGCA
>JBDRTQ010000022.1:0-12940 GCA_043823885.1 Candidatus Eiseniibacteriota bacterium
AGTCGCCCATGCGGAACAGAAGGATCGCGTCCTCGTGCTGAGACTTGATCCGCTGGTATTGCTCCATCATGGGTGTGAGCTTCGTCATGCGGTCTCCAGATGGCCCCGAAGTGCGGTCTTCAGAGGCCCCCGAACGAACGACCACCGGCCGAGGCCAGTGGTCATCTTCCTCGCGCCATACAGATCACTGCTCGGGGGCTACCGGCGTCCCGGTCATGAGCGCGGTCGTGTCGGCCGTGCCGCCGAGAAGGACGGTGCTGTCGGGAAACGAGTAGCTGCGGAGTCGCTCCCGCGCCAGCACGGCCTCGTAGCTGTCGGGGTGGTCGGACAGCAGCCTCTTGAGCGCAACCACCGCCAGAGAATCCGCGCCAGTGGCATCGTGACTTTCCGCGGCGCCGGCCAGCGCCTGCGGCCGGATCTCGCTCTCCGCGTAGACGCGAGCCGTCGCCTCGAACTGCTCGGCGGCTTCCTCGGGGCGCCCGGCGGCCAGAAGCGCTGTGGCGAGTCCGACCTCCGCGAAGGGTGTCGTCTCCCCGGGCGTAGCACCCGAGCCGACTATCGCGCGGTACGCCTCGACCGCGGCCCCGGCGTCGCCCGAGGCGAGGATACTCCTCGCCCGCTTGAGGTCAGCGGGTCCTGCGCATCGATCCGAGGAGTGCCTGGCCGCCTGCTCGTACTCATGGCTCGCGCTGACGTAGAGGCTTTCGGCGAAGTAACTGTCACCGATCAGCATGTGCGCCGCCTCGAGCATGGCGGAGCTGCGGGTTCTCTCTATTGCCCGGGCCGCGTAGGTTCTACTGTCCTCGGCCGAGGTGCTCAGCCAGGCCGCCTCGAGCAGAACGGTCGCGTCTCCCGCGAGCGGTCCGTTGTCTTCACGGACCAGCTCCGCGAGGTACGCCTCGGCGTCCGACTGATGGCCCTGCCTGGCGAGCGCTCGCGCCTTTTCGACGGCCTCCTCGGCCGTGGGAACGTCGTCGCTCCACGCCGGGGCGGCGAGGCAGACGACCAGGGCCGCTGCGACTGCGAGCGAGCGGCGCGGAGGGATTCCTCGGATCCTTCGTCTAGCACTCATTGATCCAGGTCCGGCAGCTGTCGCAGCGCCAGCCGTATCCGTCGAGCGTCGCCTGGCACCTGGGGCACTTCGATTCCTCTTTGAGGTCTCCGAGCCCCTTGAGAAGCGACTCCGCCGCCCTGGCGGCCTCCTCGAAGCGCTCGTGCCTCACCAGTATCTCGATGAGCTGTCTGTGCCCCCCGTACTTCTTGCCCTCGTGCTTGACCGCCTCGCGAGCGAGCCGCAGAGCCTCGTCGACCGCTCCCTTGCGTTCGAGCATCCTCGACAGCCCCGTCAGGGCTCTGACGTTCGTGGGCGACTTGGCCACCAGGTCCTCGTAGATGCCCATCATCCGCCCGAAGTCGCCCATCTCGAAGTAGGCCTTCTCGAGACGCTCGAACACCACGTGGGCGCAGTCGGGCTTATCGGCGACCAGTCTCATCCAGTAGGCGACGGCGCGTTCGGTGTCCTCTTCAAGGACGGCGATGTCCCCGAGGTACACGTACGCGAGGCCGGCGTGCGGGTCTTCCTTGATGGCCGCCTGGAACTCCGCCTTCGCCATTCTCGTCTCGCCTCTACTGAGTGCAACGCGTCCCAGATGAGCGCGGTAGACCCCGTTGGATGGCTGGCCGGCGACCGGGCCGGCCCTGAGCATCTCCTTGTGAGTCTGCGCCGCCTTGTCCAGCTCTCCCGCGGTCTCGTAGGCGTCGCGCGTCATTGCGAGCACCATGGGGTCGGAGCGCTCGGAACGGGGCAGCGTGGCCAGCTGTTCCAGCACCTCCCGCCAACGTCCGGCGGTAGCGAGGTCTCGGGCGAGGTTCTTGATGGTCTCGTTGCGGACGGCCGGCGGCAGCCTCCGTTTGACGAGGAGTTCTCTGTGGATCTGTATGGCCTGTCTCACGTGTCCGCGCTCGCGCAGGATGTTCCCGAGCTTGACGTAGGCGTCGACGTTTCTGGGGTCGTCGCGGACTGCGCGGGTGAGCTGCTTCATCGCGACGTCGCGGTCTCCCGCGATCAGCGCGTCCAGGCCGAGATGGTAGGGGGATTCTTCGAGAGCCTGTCGCTCGGATCTTGTGCGTCTCGCGCCGACGTACCAGACGAAGGCGCCCACCGCAATGATGACGGCGGCGATGACGACGAAGGTCATACCGGTTCCCTCCGCCCTAGACGCCGGGGCCGGAGATGTCGTCCTGCTCAGTATCCCCTTCGATCTCTTGGAGCGAGATGCTGTGCAGGCCCGCTATCTCCTGGTTGAGGTCCGAGTTCTCGCGTTTGAGCCTTCTTATCTGGCGTCTGAGAGCAACCTCGTGGAATATCGAGACGACGAACCAGACCACGGCGCCGATCACGAACGCCTCGAACAGCAGAAGCACAAGAGGAAGTCCGACGAACTCGAGCGTCCCCGGCCACAGCTTCACCGTCGCCTGCTCCGCGCTGTTCAGCATCGCGAAGCCGGTGACGATCACCACCAGGACGAGGGTCAGCAGCATCTTGACGACCCACACGGTGTTCACCTCCAGGTATGGGAACGGTCTTCGGTCGGATCCGCGTGCCCCACAAGTGTTGACTCTGTCGCGCGTTCCGTGTGAGATGACCCGGTCGGAGCACGCGACAGTCTATCAGCGCGTCGCGGCGACCCGCAAGGTCTTTCTATCGAGCCCATCACGCCGGCACGGGATTGACGGCGTGAAGCGTCCACGCGCTGGTGGCGGCTATCTCCACGCGAACCACGCGCCCGACGAGCCCCGTGTCGCCCGGGAAGACGACGGCCTTCCCGGTCCTGCTGCGGCCGAAGAGGAGCTTCTCGTCTTTCTGGCTGGGCGCCTCCACCAGCACCTCGGCGCTGTGCCCGACGAGCGCCTCGTTCACCTCGGTCGTGATGCGCTTCTGGAGCCCGATGATGGTCTCGAGCCGCTCGATCTTGACGACTTCGGGCACGTCGTCGGCAAGCTCGGCCGCGCGGGTTCCCTCGCGCACGGAGTAGCGGAACATGAAGGCCGAGTCGAAGCGCATCTCGTTCATGAGGGTGACGGTTTCGCGGAACTGGTCGTCCGTTTCGCCGGGGAATCCCACGATCACGTCCGTCGTGAGAGCGACCCCCGGTACGCGCGCTCGGATCCTCTCCGCCAGCCCGACGTAGTCTTCGCGGGTGTAGGACCGGTTCATGGCCTCGAGCACCTCGCTCGAACCCGACTGCACGGGCAGATGGACGTGCTCGCACACCTTCTCGAGAGACGCCACGGCGTCGATGACGTTGCCGGACAGGTCCTTCGGGTGAGAAGTGGCGAACCGTATGCGGAGAAGGTCGTCGACGCCGTCGACCGCGGTGAGAAGGTCTGCGAACCCCTCCCCTCCATCGTCGAACGAGTTGACGTTCTGGCCGACGAGCGTGATCTCGCGCGCGCCCAGCGCGACAAGAGACGCTACCTCTCCGACGATGTTCGCGATCGAGCGGCTGCGCTCGCGTCCCCTGACGTATGGAACGATGCAATACGAGCAGTAGTTGTTGCACCCGCGCATCGCACTGACGAACTCACACAGAGACGCCTTGTCCGGGCGGGGCATGCGGTCGTAGGACTCCGCTCCGGTTGCAGCGACGGCGACCGCCTTGCGTCCGGCGCCGGCGCTCTTCACGATATCGGGCAGCTTCCGGTACTGGTCGGTCCCTACGACGAAACCGAGTCCGGGCACCTCGCGCAGCAGCCCGTCCCCTGCCCGCTGCGCCACACAGCCGACGACGCCCAGCGCCGCTTCCTGTCTCATCAGGCCGCGCAGCTGCTTGAGACGTCCGATCACCCTGATCTCCGCGCGCCTGCGCACGCTGCACGTGTTCACGATGACGACATCGGCCGCCGCGGGGTCTGTGGACACGGCATGGCCGTGGCTGGCCAGTATCGATGCGATGAGGCGCGAGTCGTACTCGTTCATCTGACAGCCGTATGTCTCGACGTAGATCCTCATGATTGCTCCCGCGCCCGGCGCACCTAGCGCGCGCTCCCGACCTCGACGTTGCCCCAGGCGGACGTCTCGTTGGCGCCCTCGACCGTGACGCGCACGAACTTGTTCTTGAGAGAGGCGTCGCCCGTGGTGCTCAGCCTGACGTAGTTGGCGGCCAGCCCCGTCAGCGGTCCGTCGGCTCCGTCACGTTCCTCGACGAGGATCTCGAGGCTCCTGCCAACGAGGCCGCGCCTGAATCCAAGCGAGAGCCGCGAGCTCAGTTCCCTGAGGTGGAGGCTCCGCCGCTTCGATTCAGCCGACGGGACGCGCCCGTCCATCTCTGCCGCGGGCGTTCCGCTTCGCGGTGAGAACGCGAAGACGTGGAGATACGTGAAGGGCAGTGATTCGATGAGCGACACCGTGTCGGCGAAGTCCTCCTCCGTCTCACCCGGGAACCCGACCATCACGTCGGTGCCGAGCCCGCACAGCGGGTCGGCGTCCGTGACACGACGCACGACCCCGGCGTACTCCGCGCGCGTGTAGCCGCGCCCCATCCTCTCGAGCACCGCGTCGGAGCCGCTCTCGAGTGGGATGTGAAGGTGGTTGCAGACCTTCTCGGTCGTGAGGATGGTCGTCGCGAGCGCCTGCGTCAGTTCTCTGGGCTCCACCGAGCCCAGCCGAAGCCGGACCAGGCCGTCGATCTCCGCCATGGCGCCGAGGAGCTCCGGCAGCCTGTGACCGTCGTCGTCCTCGAAGGCCCCGATGTGGACTCCGGTCAGGACCATCTCTCTGTACCCGTTGCCGGCCAGCAGCGACGCCTGCCGAAGCACGTCGTCGAAGCGCCTGCTGCGCGCCGGCCCTCTTGCGTCGGGGACCGCGCAGTAGGCGCACCGGTGGTCGCACCCGTCCTGTATCTTGATGAACGCCCGCGTGTAGCCTCTGAACCGGCTGATGTCGTACGCCTCGAAGGCCTCGTTCGTCAGGGACTTGACGGCGACGTCCGTCCCCGATGCCTGCTCCGGGTCCGTGTCGAGACGCTCGGTCACGAGCTTCGCCAGTTCGCGCTTCGAGCTGTTCCCGACGACCAGATCGACCTCGGGCATGCCGGCAAGGGCGGCCGGCTCGCGCTGTGCGTAGCAGCCCGTCGCGACGACCAGCGCACCGCTCTCCTTGCGGGCGGCCCTGCGCAGCATCTGCCTGGAACGGTAGTCGCTGCGACCCGTGACGGTGCAGGTGTTGACGACGTAGACGTCCGCCGGGGCGTCGAACGGAACGATGACGAAGCCCTCTTTCTCAAGGCGCTCCGCCACACCTTCCGTCTCGTACTGATTGAGCTTGCAGCCGACGGTCATGAGGCCGACGGTCCTGGGCTTCATTGTCACGGCGCCTCTCCGCTGCGGGCCGTCCTGTGGCTCTCGCATCCCCGACCGGGCCGCAAGAACAACAGGGGGACTCCTCAAGCGAGTCCCCCCGTGCTCACTACCAGTCAGAGGCCGAAAACCGGCCGATGCCAGGACCACGGGGTCTCAGGCTTTGGGCCTAGGCGTCCTCTGTCTTGTTCTCTTCGTCTATCTCGTCCGGGGCCTCCGCCGTCTCCTCGGCGTCCGGGGCCGTCTCGTCGGATGCAGGGCTCGTCGGCTCCGCATCTTCCGCCACGGGCTCCGCGCCCGCTGGTGCGGCGTCTGCCTTCGGCTCTTTGGTCGTCTCGTCGGCGGGTTCTTCGACCTCCGCCGGCGTGGTCTCCTCGGTCACCTGCTCCTCGTCCGTCACCGTCTCGTCCGTGTCGGCAAGTTCGGTAACGGTGTCCTGGTCCGTCGCCGCGTCTTCGTCCTCGGCGTCGGCCTCGACCTCGGCCTGAAGAAGCTCGGGCCTGATCTCGTGAGCCGCGATGTACTCCGTCAGCGTCTCCTCCGGCTGCTTCTCCATGTGGGCCTTCACCGAAAGAACGATCCTGCGGTTCTCCGGCGAGACCTCGATGACCTCGAGCGGAAGCGGGTCGCCGGGCGCGAAACGGGCCTCTATCTTGCTGATCTCAGGCAGTGCAAGATGAGACATCGGAACGAACCCCTCGACGTCGCTCGGAAGGTCGACGACGATCCCGGACTTGTGGATCCGGCTGACCACGCCCTCGATCTGCGTGCCCGTCGAGTACTCCTGTGCCAGATGCTCCCACGGGTTCTCCATCGACTGCTTGATGCCCAGCGAGATGCGGTGCCTGTCCTTGTCGATGCCCAGCACCATCACCTCGACCTTCTGGCCTCTGTGGAGAACCTCGCTCGGGTGCTTGATCCTCTTCGTCCAGGACATGTCGGAGATGTGGACCAGACCGTCCATGCCCTCCTCGAGCTGGACGAACGCGCCGAAGTCCGTGAGATTCCGGACGCGCCCCTCGATCCTCGAACCCACCGGGTACTTCGTGTCGAGGTCCTGCCACGGGTCGCTCTCGGTCCTCTTGAGGGACAGCGAGATCTTCTCCTCGGCCTTGTTGACGTTCAGGACCTTCACCTCGACGATGTCACCGATCCCCAGGATCTTTGAGGGATGGCGGATGTGCTGTGTCCACGACATCTCGGAGATGTGGATGAGACCCTCGACACCCTCCTTGAGCTCCACGAACGCGCCGTAATCGGTGATCGAAACGACCTTTCCGCGGACCTTCGTGTTGACCGGGAACTCTTCCTCGACGTTCTCCCATGGGTACTCAGCGAGCTGCTTGAGACCCAGCGAAATGCGCTCGCGATCAGGGTCGAAGTTGAGGATCTTGACGGTCAACTCGTCGCTGATCGCCACGAGCTCTGATGGGTGCCTGATGCGTCCCCAGCTCATGTCCGTTATGTGAAGAAGCCCGTCTATGCCGCCCAGGTCGACGAAGGCGCCGAAGTCCGTGATGTTCTTGACGATGCCCTGTCGGATCTGGCCGACCTCGAGTTCTGATAGCAGCGTAGTCTTCTTCTCCTGACGCTCCTCCTCGAGCACGACGCGCCTCGATATGACTATGTTCCTCCGCCTCTTGTTGACCTTGAGGATCCTGAAGCGGAGCTTCTGGCCCAGGAGTTCTTCCAGGTTGGGAATGCGTCTCAGTGCGACCTGCGAGCCCGGCAGGAACGCCTCGACTCCGAACAGGTCGACCTTGAGTCCGCCCTTGATCCTGCGCTTGGGGATTCCCTCGACGATCGACTGCTCGTCGTGCGCTTCCTTGATCTTGTCCCAGACCTGCAGGAAGTCGGCCTTCCTCTTGCTGACCCTGACCTCGCCGTCCTGGTCTTCGGTCGCCTCGAGCAGCACGCTGATCTCGTCGCCCGGCTTGATGGAACCCGGGTCCGGGAACTCGTCGAGTGCCACGCGCCCCTCGGACTTGAAGCCGATGTCGAGCATGACCTCGTTCTCGGTCACGGCAAGGACGATGCCCTTGACCAGCTCGCCCTCGGTGATCGAGCGGAGCGTCGACTCGTACATCTCGGCCATCTGAGAGTACTCGTCGCGCGAGTAGCCGAGTTCATCGAGGTCGTCTTCCGTCACAGCCGCGATGGCCGCCTGGAATCTGGCCGCTGCAGCCTCGGCGGCCGCAACCTCGGGGTCGATCTCGACCACGGGCTCGTCTGAGAAAGTGTTCCCGGTCGTCTCGGAGACCTCTTCGACGACCGGCTCGTCCACCGGCTCGCTCTCGGGTGCCGCATAGAGTCCCTCGCGCTCTGCGTCCACCGCTGTCTTGACGAGCTCATCGCTCGTCGACCGTGACGCGTCCGTCTCTTCCGCTTCGTTCGGGTTGGGGTTGAGTTCTCTTTCCTCGAACATCCCTTTGTTCTCTCCTCTCGGATCTACCACCGCGCCGGCTTGGGGCGGCTTTCCCTCCCGGTCGTCCGGGTATCGATCAGATGCGCTCGACCGCCGCCACGACATCATCAACTATCCACTGCGGCGTCGACGCTCCTCCGGTAATGCCTACTTCCTTCTTGCCCTCGAACCACCCAGGCTCGAGTTCGTCTGCCGTCTCTATGTGGTAGGCGTCGCAGCCCGCGTCCCTGCAGAGCTCCCACAGACGCCTTGTGTTTGCGCTGTTCCTTCCGCCGACGACCAGCATGACGTCGACCCGTCGCGCCATCTCGAGCGCGCTCTCCTGACGATCGAAGGTCGCCTCGCAGATGGTGTTGAACACCTTGATCTCCCGTGTCCGAGACAGGAGAGCCTGGACGACCGACGAGAGATGCTCCTGCGGTTGCGTCGTCTGGCACACGACGCCGTATCGTTTCGCCTGCGGCAGCTCGGGCAGTTCCGCCGTCCCATCGACTACCGTGGCGCGGCCCTTGAGGCTTCCGGTGATGGACAGCACCTCGGGATGGTCCTCCTCCCCGACCACCACGACCGCGTGCCCTTCCCTCTCGAGCTGAGCGGCGCGCTCCTGCGCCTGTTTCACGAACGGGCAGGTCGCGTCCACTATCGTCATGCCCTTCGCCACGGCCCTGACCAGCACGCTTCGCGGCAGCCCGTGCGAACGGACGACCAGAGTGCCTCCCTCGACCCCGTCGAGGTCCTTGACGACGCGGAGGCCCTCCTCCTCGAGCTTCGCGACCACCTGAGGGTTGTGGATGATGGCCCCGAGCGTCACCACGGTGCCGTCGCCCCCGCGGGCGGCCTCGAAAGCCATCTTGAGGGCTCGCTTCACCCCGAAGCAGAAGCCCGCCCCTTCGGCAACGATCGCCTTCACCGCCCGTCCACCTCCCGCTTCAGCCGTCGTATCTCGTGCGCCACCCTGCGCGAGAACGCCCGGTACTCGTCGCTCGACTGCGCCTTCGATGCAGTGAGCGGACGGCCGAACGCCACCTCCACACCTCTGCCGCGCAGGAGCGCGCGGGAGAGCACGTTGGATCCCTTGATGTACGCCGGCACGACGGGCGCTTCGTTCATGCAGGCGATGAAGCCCACTCCTGACTTCGGGTCACCCATCTCACCGCTTCCGTCCCTCGTCCCGCCGGGGAACATCAGAAGGACCTCGCCGTTCCTGAGCACCTCGGAGGCTGCTCTGAGTGCATTCCGGTCGAGCACGCCGCGCCTTATCGGCAGAGCGTTGTATGCCCTGATCAGCACGGCCAGTAGAGGACTCCTGAAGAGCTCTTCCTTGGCCATGAAGTGGAGCTCGCGCGGGCACCCGGCCCCGAGCAGGATCGGATCCCAGTTCGAGACGTGGTTGCTCGCGATGATGACGGGTCCCGTCTTCGGGATCGCGTCGACCCCGCTTGCTCTGAAGCCCCACAGGATCCGTGCGAACGTCAGGGCGAAGACCCAGCTCAACCGGTAGAGGAGCCTCACAGTCGCCTCACCTCGCGTTCGCCGGGCGGCACGGCGCCCCTCGCGACCGCGAGGTCGACCACGCTGTCGACCTGTTGTTCTATTGTCATCGAGGTCGTATCGACCTCCACTGCATCCTCTGCCTTCCGCAGCGGACTGTCCGCTCTCGTGGAGTCACGCCTGTCGCGCTCGGCGATGTTCTCCATGATCTCGCGCAGGACCTGCTCCGCGTCGTCTCTCTCGCCTCCGGCCTCGGCCGCCTCACGCTGCGTGGCCGATTGCTCGAAGCGCCGTCTGGCCCGTTCCTCGATCGACGCCACCAGGAACACTTTGAGGTCGGCGTCCGGGAACACCACCGTGCCTATGTCGCGTCCCTCCATCACGCAGCTCTCGCGGTGTCCTATCTCCCGCTGCTGCGCGACGAGCGCGCGGCGCACCTCGGGCACGGTCGACATGAGCGACGCGGCCACGCTGACGTCGTCGTCGCGTATCGCGTCCGTCACGTCCTCGCCGTCGAGCAGGATCGGACCCCGCCCCCGCCCGGTCAGCTCAATGGAGGCCTCTCGCGCCACTTCACCCAGGCGGTCGTTGTCGTCCATCGAGACCGAGAGTCTTACGGCCTTGAGGGCGGCGGCCCGGTACATGGCCCCGCTGTCTATGTACGTAAACCCAAGCCTATCCGCTACCAGCTTGGCAGTCGTGCTCTTGCCAGAGGCAGCCGGCCCGTCGACAGCTATGATCAGTCTTGTTACCCTCGTTCGAGATGAGAGGATGGGGTTAGAGGTCTGCCCAGTTGGTATCCTCGAGCCTTCGCACTTTGAGTGACGATTATAGCCCGGAGAGCGGGGCCGGGCAAGCGCTTTTGCTCATTCCGGGCCCATGTCCAGCACTGCCCGCAGCGCCCGGAGCTGGTCGGGGTCAAGGCGCCTCCATTGGCCGGAGGGCAGGTCGCCAAGCTCCACGGGCCCTATTCGCGTTCTCCGCAGCCCGGTGACCGGATGTCCCACCAGCTCGAACATCCGACGCACCTGTCTTTTTCGTCCCTCGTGGATGGTCATCTCCGCGAGCGTGACGTCCTGTACCGTCCTGAGGACGAGCACGGTCGCGGGCGATGTCAGGTGTCCGTCCAGCGTAACGCCCTCCTCCAGCCTCTTGCGTTCTTCCTCCGAGAGGACGCCCTGTGCCTCGACCTCGTAGACCTTGTCGATCTCGAACGACGGATGGGCGATGCGGTGCGCCAGCTCGCCGTCATCGGTGAGGATCAGCAGACCCTCCGTGCCCGCGTCGAGCCGGCCGACCGGCACGACCCCGGCCGCAACGCCGGCGATGAGGTCCGACACGGTCCTGCGCCCGTGCGGATCGGACATGGTCACGACCACACCTGCGGGCTTGTTCAGAGCTATGTAGGTGAAAGACTCGGGCAGGGTAACGACTGCTCCGTCCAGTTCGACGCGATCGCGGCCGGAGTCAACCGTTGTGGCGAGCTTCGTGACCGTCTCGCCGTTCAGACGCACCCGTCCCGCCTCGATCAGCGCGTCCGCGCCCCGGCGTGATGCGACACCCGCCCTGGCGAGGAATCGGTTAATCCTCATCGATCTCTTCAATAATGCGGCGGTCGTCGAGCGCGTGCAGGTTGCCGTGTGCCGGGATACCCCGACCAGCGTCCGAGCCCGCGGTCACGTCCTCGACCGCAGCTGCCTCGGCGGCCTCGAGTCCATCCGGTTCGTGCAGCACGAACGCGCCCTCACCCATCTCGTCCTCGGGCGGTGGCGGGCTCTCGACGTCCTCGCCGGTCACCCCGGCGACCGATTCCGCCCCTTCGACGGCCAGCTCCAGCTCTCCGGGCTTGAGGCCCAGGACCTCGGCGAACTCCTCGAGCCTCGGGAGGTCCGTCACGAAGTTGAGGCCGAAGTATCTCAGGAACTCTTTCGTCGTTCTGTACATGAGCGCGCGGCCCATTCCGGGGGCGCGCCCCGCGATCGTGATCAGGTCGCGTCTCATGAGGGTGGCGAGGACCCCGCTGGAGTCGACGCCCCTGATGGTCTCTATCTCTGCTCTGACGATGGGCTGCTTATACGCGACGATCGCGAGGGTCTCGAGAGCGGCCTGGCTCAACCGCGTCGCGATCCTTCCCTTGTGAAGCTCACGTACCCACTTGGAGTACTCGGGGCGGCAGTATATCTGCCATCCGCCCGCTACCTCCGACAGGGCGTACGGTCGCTCCTCCGAGTCGTACTGCGCGGCGAGTGCCTTCAGAGCTTCTCGTATGTCGCTTCGCTCAGCTTCCTCGACGATGGCGGTCATCCTGTCCATCGGCACCGATGAATCCGCTGCGAACAGCACCGCCTCCACGATCTTCTTGACGTCCAGGTCGGCCACGGCTACTCCTCCACTCTCGCCTCTATCTCGATGTCTCCGAAGTTCCGCTTCTGCAAGGCCCTCACCTCGCCGAGCCTGATGAGCTCGAGCAACGCGATGAAGGTGGCGATTATCTTGATACGGCTTGCTCCGGCGCCGAAAGCGTCGGCGAACGGAATGGAGCCGCGCTCTGCGATGATGCCTCTGATCCGCTGGATCTGCTCCTCGACCGTGAACTCGTCCATGTCGACCGAGTGAACGTCGATGCGTTCGGGAACGCGCGACAGCACCTCGCGCAGCCCGTCGACCAGATCGAAGAGGGTGACGTCGCGCAGGAAGTCCTCTATGTCGATCTCCTCCTCGACGTCCACGTAGCTCTTCGGGTCGACTCCCCTCGGGAAGAACTTCCGTCGTTCTTCTTCCTTGCCGGACAGCGTGGTCGCGACTTCCTTGAACTGCCTGTACTCGACCAGCTTCCGGACGAGCTGCTCGCGCGGGTCTTCCTCTTCCTCGGTCCCGTCGATCTCCTTCGGGAGCAGCATCTGGACCTTGATGCGGATCAGCGTCGCGGCCATCTCCAGGAACTCGCCCGCGAGCGCAAGGTCCAGCGACTCCATGAAGTTTATGTAATCAAGGTACTGCTGTGTGATGGTGGCTATCGGGATGTCGTAGATGTCTATCTCGTGCTCGCGTATCAGGTGAAGTAAGAGGTCGAGGGGACCCTCGAAGGCGTCCAGGCGCACCTCGTAGACGGGCCGGTGCACCACCGGCGCTTCCTGCGCGAATTCGGAGTGAGTGCCTGACGACGTGGCGACCCCGGACTCCGGGCTCGCCTGGTCGACCACGGCGTCGACCGCTTCTGCGACTGCCTGCTCTTCGAGCAGCTCCTCGTGGACCATCTCGCGCGCCTCGGGATCCTGATCGGCTGTTGTGGGATAGTCCGGAAAACTACCAGTTCCCTCCCCGTGCGTCAAGGTCTCCGCCAGGCTTCGGGCGAGCGCCTCTTCCTCGTCATCGGACCATACCCTGCCGTCAAGGCGGGCGTCGAGGAGAGCGCCCAGGATCTCTCCGACCGCCTCTCCCTCCGGAATGCCCAGCCGCGCGAGGTCTTTGCCGGTCAGCGCCGTCGAGGTCCCGGCGAGCCGTGCCATGTAGAGCGCGACTCGCTCCGCGACGACAGTGCCGGGCGCCGCCGCGCGCGCAAGAAGCAGCGTCTCACCGGAGAACCGCCTCAACAGTCCGTGGATGCGGCTCGGGAGCGGGTCCTCGTCCGCCGAGAGCAGCGGCAGCGCGTCGCGCTCGAAGTCG
>JBDRTQ010000023.1:0-5220 GCA_043823885.1 Candidatus Eiseniibacteriota bacterium
TCCCCTCCCACGTGCCGGCCAGATTGGGAATGGGCTCGCGCGTGGCGGGCGACGGATGGATGGCAGGCTGTACGGCGGCATCGTACCCCGAGACTGCCAGGGCCCCCGCGGCAACGAGAAGCACAATGACGTAGAAGGGTACCCACTTAGCTCTGTCGGACATGCCTAGGCCTCCCCTGCTCGAGTTCGACCGCCGACGGTGAGTGCGACGTTCCGGCGGATCGCCAGTGCGAACGCGCTTATCTTGCCAATGCTCGCGCATCGCGTCAAGGGGAAGCTCGGTCGTGCAAGTGAAACGGCAGTCAGGATCGGCCGACAGGCGCGGCGTGTGCGGCGAGGCTGTCCGTGGGAACGTCGGGCGCGGCCTGGTCGGCGGGCGCGGGCTCTTCGACAGGCGCAGGTTCATCGGCGGGCGCAGGCTCACCGGCGGGCGCGGCCTCACCGAGCGGCTCGCTCTTCGACCATCGCGTGCCCTCTTCGCCTGGCACGTTGCCCGCCATCGCGGCCGCGAGAGCGTCGCTGTAGCGGCCCTCGTCCAGACAGGACATGACGGCCGGGAACCTGTTCTTCCAGTACGGAATGAGCGGCTCGTGGAACGAGAAGAGCGCTATGAGAGCCAGCAGCAGCACGAGCAGAAGGAGCGCGCGCATGACAGCACCTCGTATCGACGGGGTCGCCATGCAGCAGGAACGACCCGGGAAACCCGCCAGCCCAGGAGGGCACGAGTCTCTACTACCGTGCATAAACCGAGCCGTATTCGCTTATGCTACGGGTGCGCGGTGCTATCTGTAGAGCGATTTGACCCTTCCCCAGCTCGTAACCTCCGCCGGAGTCGGGTCGCAGTGCTGCGTGTAGCCGTCGATCGTCAGCGAGTACTCGGAACCGCACTCGTACTCTGGCAGCCAGTCCGCTGGCGCAACGAAGACGGCGAACTGACCCTCCGGCAGGTACTCCGTGATGCTCACTATCGCGCAGTCGGCAGCGAAGTCGTAGCTGTAGAATCCCATGTTCTCGCAACCTTCGCGAAGGTCCACGAACCCGAAGAGCACGGGTACCTCTGCCTCGATGATCGCCGTTATCGCCACTCCCCCGCAGGGGTAGATCAGATACCAGTCGGTGTCCCTGTAGGTCGAGCCTTCGAACTCGAAGACACCGCTCTCGCCGCAGAAAGTGTTGGGGTCGGGATCGGCCGGGATGCTGGAAAAACTGAAAGTGGAACAGCCTCCGTTGTACTGGTCGTCGTAGCCGTCGTAGCAGGTCGGCTCGCCCTCGGGTATGCCGACGCAGATGATGTCACAAGGCTCCGGGCAGTCGATCTCATCCACGGTGAGCACGTAGTCGCCGCAGTTGTTGACGTATCCATCAACTACGATGTAGTAGGTGTGGCTGGCGAACATCGGTACGCTTTCCAGCCACGACGTGTAGTCCACCGGCGGGTCGACGCAGTGGGGACTATCGTCGTTGCAGCCGACCGGGCTCCCGGGAGTCACGGCGTCCTCGTACACGTAGACCTTGGTGTCGTAGTACGAGTCGCAGAGGCTGATGCTCACGCACATGTCGTACGGAGGTGAGTAGCAGTAGACTACGTCCGGCGAAGTGGAACCGTAATATGGACACGCCTCGTCATAGTCGTGGAGAAAAGCGCAGGTGTTGCCGGTTCCGGTGAAGGGCAGAGACGCGATCGGCCAGCACTCGTCGATGGTCTCTCCCTCGATGCGACTCTCGTACTTGAGCTCTCCGGTGGTTCCGGTGTGCTTGGCAGGCCGGGCGGCTGTCGGGATCTGGGCCAGGACGGGGGCGGCCAGAACTGCGGCCACAATCACAACACAGATGGCTGTCTTCACGATGGCTTCTCCTTGTTACGCCTGGCAGTGAATAGCCATCAGTTTACACCGACTCGCTCCCGAAATCAACAGCAAGGTACCGGCCCTGCGCATCAATAGAACAGCTTCATGCGCGGCCACGCGTCACGAAGCGGCATCAGCATGTGCCGCCAGGAGAATCAAACTGATGATGGTCTTCAGGCCACGGCCTCCTTGTGGCGACCAGTATATCAGTTCGGCTCGACCTTCGACACCGAGTAGAGGTGCTTCCCGGATTCGGTCGGAGGGATGTCATCCTCTATGGAGAAATCAACGTGGCAGGGAGCGCCCATCGCATCGCAGATGCGCGCGACGATGGCCTCGCGCGTCCTCTCGTCGGGCCCTTCGTGTCCGGGCCGGAGGACGATTCGCACAGTTATCCGGTCGAGTTCGTCCTGAACGAACTGGTACTTGTAGATGTCGCTGGTGTTGAAATCGACGCCGAACATCCGGATCCAGAAGTCGGACAGCACGAGCCCGCCGTCCGGCCTGGGGAAGCACGACGCCGCCCTCCCGACAACTCGCTCAACCATGGGATAGGCTCTGCCGCAGCCGCAGAGTTCCGCGCCCCGCACGACCTGGTCCTGCACACGGTACCGGATGAGGGGCATCGTGTAGTTCCAGAGGTTCGTGGAGACTGTCTCGCCCGGCTCCCCCACTCCGACCTCCCGACCGTTCCTGTCGAGGATCTCGAGGACGGTTGTCTCCCCCATCAGGTGCAGTCCCTGGTGTCGGTCGCACTCGGTGGCGATGAGGCCGGCCTCGCGGGTCCCGTACCTGTCGAAGATCGGCGCGCGGAATACTCGCCCGATCGTCTCGCGCATGTGAGGGAGAAGCGTGCCGGCCGTGGTAGCGACCGCCCGCGGAGACGCCACGTCCAGCCCCTCGCGTTCAGCGAACTCGGCCAGGGCGAATATGGCCTCCGTGTAGCCCTCAACACACGTCGGCGGACGGCGGTTCAGGAAGTCGAGGTACTCGCGCATCTCACGTTCGCCCATCCGGAACGCATCGAGGATCACGATGTCGCGGAAGAAGCTGCTCAGCCGCCGCACGGGCGAGTGGCGCCCGACCAGGTCGCGCCTGGCCGCCCAGAGCCCCACACGCCGGTCACCCCTGGCGATGCCTGCCCAATCGTACGAGAGCTGCGTCGTGGCGAAGGCGGCTGCCTTGTAGTGCTTGTCGTGGAGAAAGCGAACCGGCGTCCCGGTCGAGCCGCCGGACCTGTCGAGCCACGCGCCCCGCCCCATGTCGCAATGGAGCTCGTCGAAGTGCTCAACCAGGTCGGAACGCCCGAGTATGGGGAAGGCGCTCAGAGAGCCGAGGGGATCGTCAGCGATCGACTCGGGGGTGAGGCCGATCACGCGCTCCATGTAGTAGGGCACGCGCGTCACCGCGTGAACGAGCAGTTGCCCCAGAAGCTCGTCCCTGCGCCTCCGCCACACCTCCGGTTCGTCCCATTGGCGCGCGCGGAACTCGGCCATGCGCCGGCCCAGGTCCGACCCCTTGAGCTTCCACCCCAGCGGGTCAATCACTCGAGTGGCTATGAGGCTGCGCAGGCGGGGCATGGGAGACTCCTCTCGCCACACGGACCCGCCGGTCCGGGCCGCGTCTGCTCGCTTGGCTCACGACGGGCCATCCAATGATCGAGAGGATTGTAGCAGTCGCACCAGGCTACCGCAAGACTGGCAGGTGAAACGACGACCTGTGAAACCTCTGTTACACACTTCTGCGATGGACTAGCATGGCGCGAAGACAACATTGGAAAAGGGGGACAATCTTGACACGATTCACGCGCGGGCACACTCAGGCGGGCGCTGTCTTGTCCGCCGCATTGCTCGCAACCTGTCTGATAGCAGGCTGCGGAGAGAGCGGACCAGCAAGGCCGAACATCGTCGTAGTCGTTCTCGACACGGTCCGCAGGGATGTCAGCGAGCTCTCGTCTACCGGAGTGAGCCCTACCCCCAACCTTGACCGGCTGGGCTCGGAGAGCACCGTCTTCACGAACGCGTGGTCCACGGGCCCGTGGACCGTCCCGTCGCACGCGTCCATGCTGACGGGTCTGCTCCCCTCCTCGCACGGCTGCACGGGATACAACTCGTTCCTCGGAAGCGAGCGGAGAACGGTGGCTGAGTACCTTGTGGGACACGGCTACGAGACGGTCGCCTTCTTCAGCAACCCCTGGCTGACCGACCGCATGACCGGAATGATGCGCGGGTTCGAGACCAGGTACGAAGAGGTGGGACACGACACGCGCGTCTTCAACATCGTAGACCAGGGGGGCGAGGCGACCAGTCGCAACATCGCGACCTGGTTGGGCGAGCGCAAGGGGGACAAACCGTTCCTGATGTTCGTCAACTTCCTCGAGCCGCACCTGCCCTACTCGCCACCCGAGGCATACCGCTTGGAGCACCTCCCCAACCTTCCCGCGCGCTCCATAGTCACGACCGAATGGGCTCACGAGTTCAACGCCGGCATGTATCCCGCTCAAGACGTAGATTGGGAGCGTGTGATCAGTCTGTACCTGGGAGACGTTGCGACGGCGGACTCGTACCTGGGGGAGCTACTCGGGGAACTGGAACGACAGGGGCTCTACGAGAACACGGCGGTCATCGTGACATCGGACCACGGCGAGAACCTCGGGGAGCACGGCTACATGGACCACCAGTTCGGTCTGTTCGAAACGCTGCTGGCCGTGCCGCTCGTCGTCAGGACTCCCGGTCAGCGCGAACCTGCCGTCCGGACCGACCCCGCCATGCTCACGGACATCTTCCCGACCGTTCTGGAACTCGCCGGAGTGGAGAACGCTCCCGACCTCCTGCACGCGCGGTCCCTGCTCGGTCCGCCGGCGCCCGAGGACCGACCGTTGATCGCAGAGTACAGCGGAGCGGGCGTGCCCCTGATCGAAATACTGCAGAGCATCAACCCCGAACTCGACGTCTCTCAGATGGTGCTCGCCAGCGCCACGGTCCGCGTGGGCCAGCTCCGCTTCACTCTCTCGAGCGACGGCGAGGGGAACCTGCAGGACTTCACGCGAAACCCGGTTGACCGGGCGGACCTCGCCCGCCACGGGCGCACCATCAGCAGCTCCATGGTACGGCTTCTCCCGGCCGTTGTGCAGCCGTCAGGAGAGATGGAGATGGACGAGGAGACGCGTGAGTCGCTTCGTTCGCTCGGCTACCTTCCGTAGCGCTCACGGTGCTGAAGCCTCCGTCGCCATACCCGCCAGAGTCGAACCGGATTCGTTCGCCAGGGGACGACTTCGCGTCAGTACGCCAGTGCGTTCCCCGAGTGCGAGCAGGACCTGCTCGCACTCGGGGAACGCCACCCTGAAGTAGTCTTCCTCGCAAAGACTGCTCCG
>JBDRTQ010000024.1:0-2584 GCA_043823885.1 Candidatus Eiseniibacteriota bacterium
CGCAAGCCACTGAGGGCTTGGCTGCAAAAGTCAACTACCCGGACGTCAGCAATCATTCGGCCACCACAACTGACCTGTCCGGTTGCTTCATCTCCAAGTGGGGCGCGTATCCTCTGGTTCGCCATCCTTGGGACGAGTGCCCCTACGACTCCTCAGAGCTGAAGGTGTACAGAATCAACGACAACCCCGCCGCCTCCGTCCACGGTTTCGCGGTAGTAGACGACGTGGCGCGCTGGAAGGTGTCGAGCGAGCATCGTACCAGCCACTACCGGATCGACGGGAGTCAGGGCGCGACGGGGCCGTGGGATGAGCTGGCGCCGGCACTCCCCGCCGGATCCGGCGTACACGAGGTTCATCTGCCCGGCAACGCGCACTCTTGGTACCGCCTGGTTGAAGTGGAGACGACTGGCAAGGAGATCGTTCACGGCCTCGCCAGCAAGGCCGGAGCGCGGGACAGAGCGACCGCGGCCCTCGACGAGCAGCCGAGCGTCGAGTTCCTGCGAGAGCGCATCCACGAGCTGAAGGAGACGCGTCAGGCGGAGATGCGTCAGGCGTCGGCGGACTCGGACGCGACGCCGCGCCGGCGGGAATACGGAAGCGCCGTTGTGTTCTGCCCTCTTGACCTTCAGGATGAGATGGAGGACGGCTACGTCGACTTCTGGGAATCGCGGGGCTACACGGTCCGGGTCGAGACCATCGAGAGCTTCCCCGCCGATCCGGATGCCTTCCGGACGCACCTGAAGAACAGGATCGCCTCCTGGGAGATCGCGGGCGCGCGGTACTTCATGCTCGTCGGGGACGCGAACGACTGGCAGTGGTTCGATCTCAACGAACAGGGCGCGCAGTACTGGGTCGGGGACTGGCTGGACATCCACGCGGGGTACGTCGCCGGCGGCTATCCTGCCGAGGGGCAGCCCGGCAACGATGTGATCCCGACGTTCGTCGTGCCCGACACGCTGTCGCGCGGCCGGAACCTCGCCTTCATGACGCCCTACTGGATGACGGATCAGCCGTATCAGGACGTGGACGAAGACGGCGTTCCGGATGTCGTGCTGGCCCGGCTGCCCTTCAGCGACGAGTCGTCGGTTCTGGCGTTCTGCTGCAAGATGCAGGAGAACCAGGTCGGCGAGTACGGGGCGGAGTCGGTGTCGTTCTTCGTTGGTGACCGGGACCACGACGGTGTGGGCGACGGGCAGCTCGCCAGGGACACAGCGGACTCAGTCGAGGCGGAGCTCCCGGGCGGAGTGACGGTCCGGCATCTGTACGAGTCAGACGTTCCGGGCGACGCCGATCGCAATGACGCGGCAGCCGACCACTGGAACTGGTACCGTCCGGAGCTGCTCGTGATGCTGTCGAGCTACTCGAACCGGAGCTGGCCGGCGAACTTCTTCGACCAGACGAACTACGCCAACCAGTGGAACATGGGGATGATCTACCCCTCCGGCACACACGCCGCGTTGGTCATAGGCGGTTCATGCGACGCGGCCGATTTCGCCCGGACCGAGGATCCGGACTTCGGGACGCCGATCGCGCAGAAGTTCCTCTCGGCGTGGGACAAGGGCGCCCTCGAGTGGGTCGGGCCGACACTTGGCTCGTGGCAGTCCGGGAACAGAGTGCTGGCTCGCTACCTGGTGCAGGAGCTCTACGCGGATGTGAGCCGGCCATCCGCTGAATCATTCCTGGTTGCGGTGCAGAGAGCGCTCGCGGACCACGGAGATCAGGTTGACGTGGCGAACACCGTGCGATCGTATGTGTTCCTGGGTGACCCTCTGTCGCGCGTCAACAAGAACATGGTGTACGTCGGTGTGGAGGACGAGCCGGCGCCACTCGAGTTCGGGCCGCTTCAGAACGCGCCGAACCCGTTCAATCCGGTGACGAGGCTGTCGTTCGGCACGACCGGGCGGGGTCCGGTCGTGCTCTCCATCTTCAGTGTGCGGGGCCGGCTGGTCAGGACGCTCGTGAAGGACGTCCTCCCGGCGGGTCGTCACGTTGCCGAGTGGCGAGGTGACAACGACGACGGTCAGCGTGTCGCCTCGGGCGTCTACTTCTGCCGCCTCTCTGCCGAAGGACGCACGGCGACCTGTAGGACTGTTCTCTTGAAGTAGCGGCCTGTCGCAGGCGGAGTCCGCAACCCGGGAGTACGGCTGTCGCTTGCGCAAGAAACCCGCCCCCTCATCATGTGTCGTGCCGACAGCGAGGACCACTGCCGGCCACGAAGTCCAGGAAAGGAGGTGAGACGAATGCGTAATCTCGTTGTGGGTCTCCTGATCGCCGTAGTCATGTGCTCATCATCTGGTTTGGCTGCGGCAACGGCGCCGCCCGCGGAGGGGTATCTCGCCAACGGCGCACCAGGCAGCTTTCTGAAGCACGTCGGGTCGTGCTGCGAGTGGCCGACGATCAAGTCGGCGCGCTCCGTGCACGCTGCGGGCAGCGGCAGAATCGGGCTCGTTCCGAGCGCGCGAATCCTGTGGTTGGGGCTCAGGCCTTTCCAAGCGTGGGGAATGGGCTACGAATGCGAGTTCGAGCCCGCTGCCAAGGACAGCACGTGGACCAGAATCAAGTGGCGCTACAGAAAGGAGAAGCC
>JBDRTQ010000025.1:0-4278 GCA_043823885.1 Candidatus Eiseniibacteriota bacterium
GCTCTCAACGCCGCGAATGTCGTCATCACCCACGCGGAGGTCACGCGTATCCCGGGAACCACCGTCCAGCTCGGGGAGGACGTGGCCCGTAAGGTCCTGAAGCTCATGGATGTTCTCGACGATCAGGACGACGTCCAGAACGTCTCCGCGAACTTCGATATCTCCGATGAGATTCTGGAGGTTCTCAGGGACGAGGGGTAGCGCCGTGCCCGGCAAGGTGCTAGTGCT
This sequence comes from Candidatus Eiseniibacteriota bacterium, assembly GCA_043823885.1. Lineage (GTDB taxonomy): Bacteria > Joyebacterota > Joyebacteria > Joyebacterales > Joyebacteraceae > JALGZG01. Next base: position 229 of record JBDRTQ010000025.1, read on the forward strand.
CGGAATCGACCCCGGCAGCATTGTGACGGGGTTCGGTCTGGTCGAACAGGACGAGAGTGGGATGAAGCTCCTGGCCTGGAGCAGCGTCAGGACCTCGTCCAAGGCGCCTCTCGCTGAGCGGCTCCGCGCGATTCACGCGGAGACCGCACGCATGATAGAGGCGCATCGGCCGGACGAGGTCGCCGTCGAGAACGTCTTCCAGTCCAAGAACGTCCAGTCCGCGCTCAAGCTCGGCCACGCGCGCGGAGTGACGTTGCTCGCCGCCGCTCAGGCGGAGCTTCCCATCTTTGAATACGCACCGCGCGAGGTGAAGCAGTCGGTCGTCGGCACGGGAGCGGCGACGAAGTTCCAGGTCGCTTCCATGGTCGACAGGCTTCTGGGGCTCTCGGGGCTGAAGCTCCTCGAGGACGAGTCCGACGCGGTGGCCGTCGCGATCTGTCACTTCCACAAGAGAAACAGGATCACGCCCGCATGATCGCAGAGCTCAAGGGGACCCTTGTCAGGAGAAGCCCGGCTGGCGTCGTCGTGGACGTCGGAGGCATCGGGTTCGGCATGCTGGTTCCGCTCTCGACGTTCCGCGAGCTTTGCGACGAGGGCTCGGAAGTCCACCTCTTCACGTACCTTCACGTCAGAGAGGACGCTCTGGACCTGTATGCGTTCAACACGGAGGCCGAGCGCTCAATCTTCCGCGCGCTGATATCGGTCTCGGGCATCGGCCCGAAGCTCGGGCTCGCCGTCCTCTCGGGCCTGTCGCCCGAGGTCTTCCATAAGGCCGTGATCGACGAGGACATGGGGCTTCTCACGAGCGTCACAGGTATTGGGAAGAAGACCGCACAGAGAATGATCGTCGAGCTCAAGGAGCGGTTGTCGGGGCTCGACGTGTCCTCGATAGGCGGCTCGGGTACCGGCAGGGAGGACAGCGGCGACGCTGTCCTCGCTCTGATGTCGCTGGGCATGAACCGGAACTCCGCGCGAGAGGCCGTGGTGCGCGTGCAGAACGAGGCGGGTTGCGAGCTGTCGCTGGAGGAACTGGTAAAGCGTGCGCTCAGGAGGGGAGTTTAGCCCATGAGCGAAACGACCGGACGAGTGACGGCGCCGGCCCTGTCCATCGACGACATCAAGTTCGACACGAAACTCAGGCCCACCAATTTCAGCGAGTTCGTCGGACAGGACACCCTGAAGAAGAACCTCCGGATCTTCATTCAGGCGGCGAGGAAGCGCGATGAGCCGCTGGACCACTGCCTGTTCTACGGCCCGCCCGGCCTTGGGAAGACCACGCTCGCGCACATCATCGCCACGGAGATGGGGAGCGAACTGGTCTCGACATCGGGCCCCGTCATCGAGCGGCCGTACGACCTGACGGGCGTCCTCACCAATCTCAAGCGCGGCGACGTTCTCTTCATCGACGAGATCCACCGCCTCCAGCACGTGGTCGAGGAGTACATGTATCCCGCGATGGAGCAGTTCTCAGTGGACATCGTCCTGGACAAGGGGCCGTCCGCCAGAAGCGTGAAGCTCAACCTCGAGCACTTCACGCTCGTGGGCGCAACTACCAGGGCAGGACTTCTCACGTCACCTCTCCGGTCGCGCTTCGGCGTGGCGCTCAGGCTCAACTACTACGGACCCGACGACCTGTCGACCATCGTCAGGAGGTCGGCCGGTATCCTCGGTGTGCCCATCACGGATGAAGGCGCGTTCGAGATCGCCCGGCGGGCCCGTGGCACGCCCCGGATCGCCAACCGCCTGCTGCGCCGCGTTCGCGACTTCGCGGAGGTTGAGGGAGACGGGCGCGTCACGGCGGAGGTCGCGCACGGGTCGCTACTGAAGCTCGAGGTCGACGAACGCGGACTCGACGAGATGGACCGGCGCATCATGGAGGCGGTCATCAAACGCTTCAGCGGCGGGCCGGTCGGCGTCAAGAGCCTCGCCGTGGCCGTGGGCGAAGAGGCCGAGACCATCGAGGAGATCTACGAGCCGTTCCTCATACAAGAGGGGCTTCTCAAAAGGACGTCGCGCGGGCGCGAGGCGACGCCTGCCGCGTACGAATACTTCGGGGAGCCGAAGCCGGGAGAGCAGGAGAAGCTGCTCTGAGAGGGCGCCGCCGCCCGGATCAGGACACGGCTGGCGATGCGTGCCCCCCGTAGCCGCCGTTACGAGCGGTCGGAGTCCGGCGGCCGAGGGGGGCACGTTTCGCCAGTTGAAGGTCAGCCTGCCATGAAGATCCTCCTACACATATGCTGCGGGCCGTGCGCTCTCGTCCCGATGCGCGAGCTTCTCGCCGAGGGTCACGAGGTGGCGGCCGCGTTCGTCAATCCCAACATCCATCCCTACCGCGAGTTCGAACTGAGACTAGCGGCGGCCAGGCAGGCGGTCGAGGCGCTGGGCGTCGAGATGGTCCATGAGGACGGCTACGGGCTGACCGAGTTCGTGCGAGCGGTCGTCGGGCACGAGGAGTCGCGCTGTCCTGTCTGCTACGCGATGAGGCTCGACCGGGTCGCCGAACTCGCGGCCGCGCGCGGGTTCGACGCCTTCTCGACCTCGATGCTCGTGTCGACGCAGCAGGACCACGACGCCATCCGGCGGGCGGGGGAGACGGCGGCGGCGGTGCACGGAGTCGGGTTTGTCGCGCGCGACTTCCGGCCGAAAGTGATGGAGGGCGTGCGGGCTTCGAAGGAGATGGGGCTCTACCGGCAGCAGTACTGCGGGTGCGTCTACAGCGAGTGGGAACGCTACCGGAAGAGCGAGTGACCGCCGCCGGCCACAGGAACTCATGAAGACATCCGATTTCGACTACGAGCTTCCCAGAGAGCTTATCGCCCAGTATCCGGCCGAGAGGCGCGACGAATCGCGGCTCCTGGTGGTCAGGCGTGACTCGGACACCACCGAGCACAGGCTCTTCCGTGACATAGGGGACTATCTCGACCCGGGCGACCTGCTGGTGGTCAACGACAGCGAGGTCATCCCGGCCCGCCTGGTCGGGCGGAGGAGCACGGGTGGCAAGGCCGAGATGTTCGTTCTTCGGAGTCTGGGGTCCGACCGGTGGGAGGTCCTCGTGCGTCCGGGCGCCAGGATACGTGAGGGCGCGGAACTGTCGTTCGGCGACGGGCGTCTGACGGCGCGAGTGGAGGGTGTCCTTCCGGACGGGAAGCGCGTGGCCTCGCTCTCCGCACAAGGTGGCGTCGCCGCGGCCATGGCCGAGCTTGGGGCCGTGCCTCTGCCTCCGTACATCGACAGAGAGCCCGAGCCTCTGGACGGCATCCGCTACCAGACGGTCTACGCGCGCGTGCCCGGGGCAGTGGCCGCTCCCACCGCGGGCCTGCACTTCACCGAGGAGCTCCTGGACGAACTGAACGCCTCCGGCGTGCCGGTGGCGCACCTCACCCTCCACGTAGGGATCGGCACGTTCCGTCCGGTCGCGGTCGAGGACCCGGGCGAGCACGTAATGGAGAGCGAGCGCTTCGAGGTGTCCGAGTCCGCCGCGGACGCGATCAACTCGGCACGGGACGCCGGCGGCAGGGTCGTCGCGGTCGGCACCACGTCCGTCCGCACGCTGGAATCGGTCGCCGACGAGGGGGGGCGCGTCTCGCCGGGGTCGGGTTCGACAGACGTGTTCATCAGAGCGCCCTACAGGTTCAAGTGCGTCGACGCCCTCATCACCAACTTCCACCTGCCCAAATCGACCCTCCTGATGCTCGTGTCCGCGTTTGCGGGCCGTGAGCGCGTCCTGGCCGCATACGCCGAGGCCGTGAGGGAGGGGTACCGGTTCTACAGCTACGGTGACGCGATGCTGCTGCTCTAGCAGGGCCCCGCAGCCCGCCACGCTGGTCCTGAGGCCCCTTTTCCCTATACAGGCCCTTTCCTCAATCCGCTTGACAGCCGCAGAGCCCACGCATACAGTACGCGGGCCCCGTCGGGCGTGCGAACAGCCGGAGGTAGCGTTGATCGAATTCCGGATCGTCGCTGTCGATGCGGAGACGAAGGCGCGGGCCGGGGAACTCGTGACGCCCCATGGTGTCGTTGAGACACCTGTCTTCATGCCGGTCGGCACTC
>JBDRTQ010000026.1:0-7403 GCA_043823885.1 Candidatus Eiseniibacteriota bacterium
CCGTCGTCCCCGACTCCTCCGACATCTCGAACTCGACCGAATCCATCACCTCGCGCATGATGTAGATGCCGCGCCCAGAAGATGCCATGCACCTCGTGGGATCGGTGGGATCGGGCACGCAAGAGAGATCGAACCCCCTCCCCTCATCGTGGACGGTGATCCTGATCTGTCCGGGCTCCCAGTCGTACCGGACCTTCACTTCCTTGCCGCCGCACTCCGCGTTGCCGTGCAGCACGGCGTTCGTCACAGCCTCGATGGCGGCAATGGCAACCATGCTCGCCGTGCCGTCGTCGATACCCGCCAGACGACTGTACTTGAGTGCAGATTCGTCGATACCGTCGAGCACGTCGAGTTCGCTCGGAAGAACGACCTCTTCCGTGCCGGAAGGGGCGTCAGGCATGCCGCTCCTCGAAGTCATCCACCCTAGCCGAAGCTCTCTACAGCCTCTTTCTCCGATGGGTGAGTATCGAAGATGGTGAGGAGCTTGGTGATCATGAACAGGCTCTGGATCCGATCGGAGACATGGCAGAGCGCCAGCGCGCCCTCGCTTCTCTGAACGCTGGTGTAGACCGCCATCAGCGCCCCCAACCCCGTGCTGTTGATCCACGGGACGCCGTGCAGATTGATGACGAACTTCTTCACGCCGTCCTCGATGAGCGTCTTGATCTCGTCTCTCAGGTTCTCACTCTCCGGTCCCCCCATGAGCTTCCCGGAGACATGCACGACCGCAACGTCACCTTCCATCTGTGTCTTCACCTTCAAGGTCCACCTCCACTGTCCGATTGCAGCCGGGCTCCCCCTGGGGCTTCCCGACCCTGGCAAAAAAGGAATCCGGCTCGACACCGGAAGCCCATTTGGCGCACGGGTACTATAGCACAGCGCGTGAGGCGGTCAAACACGAAATGACTCGCGGCCAATGACCCGGCACCGCTCGCCTCCGCGTGGGCGGAATAGGCCGTCGCCGCCCCCTTTTCGGCTCGGAATATGCTTCTTCTTGCCCAGACTGGCACAGCCGGGGGCAAATGCCCGGCCAGTGGCGAGACTCGCCACGTCTTGAACCCGGACCTCCACGGCGGGGACTCCGCGCGGCGCGTCGTGCGCCCGCGGGACCGATCGCCAGGACAACAGGCAGGTGGAGACAATGAAGACTGCTCGCATGTTCATCCCGGTGCTCGCGGCTCTGGTCGTCCTGCCCTGGGCGCTGGCGCCCGCGCTGACGGGGGCTCCCTTCTCGGGCCACGGTCCCCTCGGATTCGACCTGTCCCGCATGGGAACGTCCGAGTTGGCGACGAGGCTCCCGGTCGCCGCGGGGCTCTTCGCGAGCGCCGTGCTGATCTCGTTCATGCTCGGAAGGCTCAAGTGGTCGCAGGAGAGAACGCGACAGCTCGACTCGCTGTTCGAGTCGGGAGACGCGGTCGTGAGTCTGCAGCCGATGGGAACCGATGCCTACTCGCTGATTCGCGCAACCTGTGGGAAGCTCGTTCAGACGCGCGGGTATGAGGCGGCCTGGATAGCGCTGACCGATGGCGCTGGTCAGTTCAGGACCGCAGCGGAAATGGGACACGAGGGCGGCATAGCGGGGATCGTCGAGCAGATGAAGAAGGGGCAGTGGCCGGCGTGCGCGCAGAAGGCCATGAACGAATCCCACCCCGTGGTCATCAAGGACACCGTGTCGCAGTGCCAGGGCTGCTCGCCGCAGTCCAAGCGCTACGGCAGGGCGAGCGTTGCCGTCAGGATAAGCTCTGAGGACAGGGTGTTCGGGGTCATCTGCATCAGGGGCCCGGGGTCGGTCATCGCGTCCGTCGAAGAGCACCTCGTGCTCCAGCGGATCGCCCGCGACCTGGGCTACGCCCTGCGCTCGATGACTCTGGCCGGGAACTACAAGCAGACGGCGGAGCAGCTGAAGTGGGAGCGCGCCGTCCGCTCGGCCGTGGCCGAGTCGGCGGACGCGCTGGGCGCCCTCGGATCGACCGTCCCGGAGATGGCCCGCCTCATTCTGGGCCACGCCCTTCGCCTCACGGAAAGCAGAGGGGGCTTCGCCCACGTCATCGACGGAAGGTCGGGCGTGGCCGTGCCCCATCTCGTCCCTGAGGTTGCCGGGCTCGAGAGCGCCCAGTGGGGCGGTACCGAGGCGATCGCCTTCGCCCCTGATGCACTGGGGAGTTATCCCGTGCCGTGGGGACTTGCGCTCAACACGCGCCAGCCGTTCTACACCAACGCCCCGGGCGGCGAAGCCGCCAGGTCCGTCGAGGACGCTCAGCGCGAGCTCGAGGCGCTCATGCTGGCCCAGGACGAGCCGATCCGGCCGGCCGACGTCCGGATGCTGGCCGCTCCGTCGATGGCCGACGGTGACCTGGTCGGACAGATAGCCCTTGCCGGCCCGCACAGGGCGTACACAGACCGCGATCTGGATGCCGTGGCCAGGCTGGCCGAGATCTTCGGCATCGCGATCCAGCGCGCGCGCTCGGAGCATGAGCTCCGGGTCCGCGAGGGGACGGTCGCGGCGATCCTGGACCCCGTGATCGTGACCGACCCCGACTGCGTGGTCACCCACGCCAACGCCGCCTTCCTCACGAAGTGGGGCTTCGGAAACGAAGACGCGGCGGTCGGACTGAACGCGGGCAGCTTCTGTCAGGACACGGGATCGCTCCCCAGGCTCGTCGAGAAGGCCATCGCCGGGGGATCCGCCGAGGGAGAACTCAAGGCGCTCATACGCGAGGACGTCCTCGACTTCAGAGCCTCGGCGAGGACGATAACGGACAGCGACGGACAGGCGACTCGCGTTGCCATCACTCTGGAGGACCTCACGGAGGAGAAGTTCGCCGCCGAGACCGAGCGGGTGCTCTGGCGCATCGCCGAGGCCGCCTGCTCCACGAGAGACATGGGGCTGCTCTTCCGGAAGACCAGGCAGGAACTCGCGAAGATAATGAGCACGAAGAACTTCTTCGTGGCGCTCTACGACGAAGCTGACAACACGATCTCCCTCCCCCTCTTCCTTGATGAATTCGACCAGAACCAGTTCAGCACGCTGCCGGCGGGAAAGACCCTCACGGCGTACGCCATGAGGAAGAGCTCGCCGGTACGTGCGACCAGGAGCAACATCGACGAGCTCGTGAAATCGATGTCGGTCGAGGTCGTCGGCACTCCCTGCGAGGTCTGGCTGGGCGCACCGCTGATGTCCGAGGACAGGGCGCTCGGCGTCATCGCGCTTCAGAGCTACACCGACGAGAACGAGTTCAGCGACCGCGACCTCGACGTGCTGGCTCACGTAGCGGCAGAGGTCGCCCCGGCCGTTGCGAGGAAGCGAGTCGAAGTAGCCCTCCGTGCGGAGCAGGGCCGGTTCAACGCGGTCGCCGAGACGGTCAGCGCCGCTCTCGTGAACACGAACAGCCACGGCCGCATCCTCTCATGGAACAGGGCGGCGGAGGCCATGTTCGGCTACTCGCCGGAGGAAGCGGTGGGACACCCCTTCTCGCTGATCGTGCCGGAGGGTTTCCTCCAGGCTCATGTCGACGGACTGATGCGCGCGGTATCGACGGACAGCCAGCGCTACGTCAGAGCGAGCGTCGAGGGTGTCGGCCGCAGGAAGGACAAGAGCGAGTTCCCGATGGAACTGTCGATCGGCGCCTGGAAGACCGGGGACGAGACCTTCTTCACCGCGCTTCTGACGGACATCACGGCGAAGAAACAGATAGACGAGGAGCTGCAGTTCCTGGGCTCCATCCCGCTCCAGGTCTCCGACGCGCTCATCGTGACCGACCTCAACTACAGGATAACGTACGTCAACAAGGCCGCGGAGTTCCTCTTCGGCTTCGCGGGCGAAGAGCTCATCGGGACCACTCTGGATACGCTGAGCGCCGACGAGTGGGAGGACAGCTTCGAGGAGGAAATCCATCACACGGTCTCCGCCGGCCGCGTCTGGACCGGCGTGCTCAAGAGCAAGCGGAAGCGGGGCGCGAACTTCCTCGTGGAGTACAGGGTCTCGCCGCTCCGCGACAGCTCCGGGAGGCTCTCGTCGTACATCTCGATCTGCCACGACCTCACGGAGAGGATGCGCACGGAGCAGCTGCTCCAGACGCTGAACGCCGCCGCGCTCGGAATGGAGAGGAGCCTGACCCCGGACGCCGTGTTTGAAGCGGTGACGGACGAGATCCAGAAGATCGGGTCGTCGTGCGCCGTCCTCCTGACGGACGAGAACAGTGGGACGGTCTCGGTGGACTATCTCAGCACGGGTTTCCTCGGGAATGACGCCGCAACTGAAGAGGCTCTCTCGTGGGACGACTCGGTGACCATACCGATCCACTCCTTCGAGCCGCTGGCCAGGACGGTCCGCGAGAAGAAGAGTCAGTACCTGGGGGGCAGCGGTGACGACGGCGACGCTCAAGGGAGTCCGTCCCCCGACGACCCGGTGGGCTGGCTCAAGTGGGCCCTCTCCAGCCGTCCGACGATCCTGGCGCCCCTGATAGCGGGCGACGACGTCACCGGGGTACTCGCGGTGCTGTCCAACGACCTGGCGGCGCGCGACGTTCCGGCGATAACCGCATTCGCCAACCAGCTGGCCGCCGCCTGGCGCAAGGCGACGCTCATGGCGGAGCTGAGCGGCAGCCTGGGAGAACTCAGGCGGACACAGGACATCCTGCTTCGCGCCCAGATGATGGAGGCGGTGGGAAACCTGGCCGGAGGAGTCGCACACGACTTCAACAACCTGCTGACCGCCATCACGGGCTACGCTGAGCTGGCACTGGAAGGGATAGACAAGGACAACCCGGCCCACAGCGACATCAATCAGATCAGGAAGGCGGCCGCGCAGGCCGCGTCGCTGACGAGTCAGCTGCTCGCCTTCAGCCGACAGACACCGCTCGTGCCGAAGGTCATCTCCGTCAATGAGGTAGTGACGAACCTCGACAAGATGATGCGAAGGCTCGTCGGCGAGAATATCGCGCTGACGGCGGACCTTGATCCCGAACTCGACCGCATCAAGGCCGACGCTACCCAGATACAGCAGGTCGTGATGAACCTGATCATCAACGGCAGAGACGCGATGCCGGAGGGCGGAGCGCTGTCGATCGAGACCCGCAACGTCACGCTCGACGACGAGGCCTGCGAGTCGATCACGGATTCCCTGCCCGGGGAATACGTGCGCCTGTCCGTGAAGGACACGGGCACGGGCATCGATCCCGAGGTCGCAGACAGGATATTCGAGCCCTTCTTCACGACCAAGGAGCTGGGCAAGGGCACGGGGCTCGGCCTCTCCGTCGTGTACGGAGTGGTCAGTCAACACGGTGGCTGGATAAACATCGACACCAAGCTCGGCGAGGGGACTGTGTTCACGGTCTACCTGCCCGCCACCTCCGACGCGATCACCGAGCAGGCCGGAACCGACAGCGCGATCGTCGCGACGGCGGGGCACGGAGAGAAGATACTGGTCGTCGAGGACGAGGACTCCGTGAGGGACTTCGCGCTCAGAGCGCTCCGGGAGAGCGGCTACACCGTCTATGCGGCGTCCGACGCGGAAGAGGCAATGGCTCTCTTTGGAGAGGCCGAGGGCGGGGTCGACCTCGTGTTCAGTGACGTCGTCCTGCCTACGAAGAGCGGACTGGAACTCGTCGAGGAGATGCTGGGCAGGAAACCCGACGTGCGGGTACTACTCGCGAGCGGATACACCGACACGAAATCGCAGTGGGAGGCGATCAGGGATCGTGGGTTCGGCTTCCTGCAGAAGCCGTACGGCATCAGAGACCTGCTCCGGACCATACGAGAGACAATGAGTGCCAACTGACAGAGACGCCGGGGCGACTGCCCGCCGGTTCCAGGGACGAACCCGGCGGGACTGCCAGACACCCGGCGCCACACGCGCCTTGAGAGCGCCAGGGAGCCGTGCATGAAGGCTGAAGACCGAAACTCAACGCCCCCCCCAGGGCAGCTTGAACAGCTGAAGAAGCGCGTGGGAGAACTGGAGTCCGAACTGGCCGCCGTGCGCGACGGCTGGACATCGAGTCCGGAGAGGAGCTTCCACGACCTCCTCATGGAAGCCGCTCCCGTCTTCTTCGTCGCCATCGGTGGGGATGGCCGCACCCTCAGCATGAACAACGCCATGCTGGAGGCACTGGGGTACACGGCCGAAGAGGTGAAGGACGCGGACTACCTGACGACGTTCGTTCCGGAGGCCGATCGCCCAAAGTTGGCGGAGGTCTTCTCGCAGATGACTGTGGAGAAGCAGCAGACGCTCTCCGAGAACAGGGTCCTGACGAAGTCGGGCGAGGAGATTCTGGTTGAGTGGCATGGCAGGCCGGTCGTAGGCAACGACGGGCGACTGCAGTGCTTCTTCGGAGTCGGACTTGACATCACCGAACAACGCAGATCCCAGGAAGAGCTCCAGTCCAGGCGCCACGAGGCCCAGGAGTACCTGGATCTCGCCGGGGTCATATTCCTAGGCCTCGACCACGAGGGGCGCGTCTCACAGGTCAACAGGCAGGGCTGCGAGGTGCTGGGAGGTTCGGAGGCGGACATCGTGGGCCTCAGCTGGTTCGACCACTTCGTGCCCGAAAAACAGCGCCAGCAGGTGCGCGAAGTGTTCGCCGCTCTGATGAGCGGTGACGTCGAGAACTACGCTGGAGAATACGAGAACGAGATAGTCACCCTGGGCGGCGAGCGGCGACACATCGAGTGGCACAACGCCGTCGAGCACGACCAGGACGGCAACATAATCGGCACCATGAGCTCCGGCATTGACATCACGGACCGGAAACACGCCGAAAACGTGCAGCGTCTCGCGTACGAGATCGGAAGCTCCATTCACGCCACGAAAAGCGTACAGGAACTCTTCGGCAGGATACGTCAGTCGCTCGGCGGCGTGATGAACACGGAGAACTTCTTCATCGCCCTCTACAACCGAGAGAAGGACACCCTCTCTCTCTCTTACTTCGTCGACGAGAAGGACCAGGACGACTTCGACTCCTTCCCCGCCGGCAAGACGCTGACCGGTTACATCATCAAGCACGACACGTCGCTTCTCGTGGACAGAAGCGAACTGGACGAGTGGACCAGGACCGGTATCGTAGACATGGTCGGGACACCGTCGCTCATCTGGCTGGGCGTGCCCCTGCGGGTCAGCGGCGAGGTCATCGGCGCGCTGGTCGTGCAGAGCTACACGGACGCAAACGAGTTCGGGAAGGCGGAGCAGGAGATGCTCGAGTTCGTCTCCGGTCAGATCGGTTTCGCGATCGAGCACAAGCGTGCCGAGGACGAACTGATGTCCAGCGAGGCCAAGAACAGGTCGATCCTGGACGCGGTCCCCGACATGATGTTCAGCATAGACAGGGGCGGTGTCTTCCGAAGCTACGACGCGCCGGGCGACGCCCTTCTCGCAATGCCGCCGGAGACCTTCCTGAACAAGCACGTCG
>JBDRTQ010000027.1:0-3767 GCA_043823885.1 Candidatus Eiseniibacteriota bacterium
GATACCCCTGTCGGTCACCGGCGCCGACTTCGAGACGGACAGACAGCGCTGGTTCATCACGGCGACGGTTCCGGGAGGCACGCAGCCGGAGCTGTACGACCTGGTCGTCAGCGCGTCGGACAGCATCAACGACGTGGCGCGGCACGCGGTCTCCGTGAAGAGCGAGGACCCGGACGACTTCTACTTCATCCACATCACCGACACGCACATGCCGACGCATGCGTTCTACTACGAGGATGGCGCCGAGTCCGACTCGACCGAAATGGACGACATGCGCGCCGTAATCGACGACATCAACCTCATCAACCCGGCGTTTGTGCTGCTGACCGGCGACGTCGTGAACGAGGGCGAGCTGGAGGAGTACCTCAACTGGCGGTCCTACACGAGGGCCAAGCGCATCATGCGCGAGCTCGACGTACCCGTCTACATTGTCGCCGGCAACCACGATGTCGGAGGCTGGGAATCCACTCCCCCCCCGGACGGATCGTCCAGGCGCAGCTGGTGGAGGTTCTTCGGATGGCGCTGGCTCAACGACCCGCCGCCCGGGGAGCCCATCTATACTCAGAACTACTCATTCGACTACGGCGGCGTTCACTTCGTGGGTCTCGAGTCGTACGACAACTACGACAACTGGCGCTACTGGCTCTACGGGCAGGAGAGCTTCACGGGCAGACAGGTCGCGTGGATGGTGAACGACGTCGCGGCGGCTCCACCGACGACGGAGTCCATTCTCTTCTACCACAATGACTTCAGTTACGAGCTCGACCTCGACTACTACGGCATCGACGGCGCCCTCTACGGACACATCCACCGGGACAGGGGCTCCATCACCGAGACACCGTTCGACCTGGCGACCGACAACGTGTGCGACGGGTCCAGGAGCATGAGGCTCCTGCGCGTCTCCGACGGCGTCGTCACTCCGCGCCCGAGCTTCCGGTCGGGCTCGACCGGATCGAACCTGCGCATCGCGTTCACCGGTCTGAACAACGGGACCGAATCGACGCTGACCGCGGTCGTGACGAACGACCTCGGCGAGAGCTTCGAGCACGGGCTTGTCAGGTTCCACGTCATGGCCGACTCGATCCCGTACGCCGTCGACAACGGTGAGCTTCTGCAGACCATCGTCGACGGGACCGTCGCCACCTGCTACGTCAAGGTCAACATGGCCGCGGGCGAGGCGACGACCGTCACGATCGACCCCACGACGGGCGTTCCGGACGGCGCGGTATCGCTGCTCAGGCAGAACCGGCCCAATCCCGCCCGGACTGGCACTACAATCCAGTTTGTGCTAGCATCTCCAACCGAAGTGGCGCTCGACGTATTCGATGTGGCCGGCAGGAAGGTCGCCTCTCTCGAGGACGGCCTGATGGAGTCCGGCCCACACGATGCGCCGTGGGACCTCACGGACGAGACGGGCAACGCGGTCGCGTCAGGCGTCTACTTCTATCGCCTCGAAACAGGTGACGAAACGCTCACAAGGAAGCTGATCGTCGTCAGGTAGGCCCGGACGTCGGTTCGTACCGCGGATTCCCCGGCGCCTCTACCCTGCGACCCACTGGAGAGGAGGCGCGCGTGCCGCCGTCAACCGTCTTCTGGGTTGTCGTTCCCCCCGTGGTGATCCTGATCGTCACATTCATCTTCTTCGTTCGCTCGAAGGGAAGGAGCTAGCCATGGACCCGATCCTCGCCGGATTCATCGGCTACCTTCTCGTGGTGGTCGTCGTCGGCTTCATCACCGTCCGGATGACGAAGACCCTGGCCGACTACCTCCTCGGGGGTCGCAGGCTCGGTGCGTGGGTCATCGCCTTCAGCGAGCGCGCGAGCGGTGAGAGCGCGTGGCTCCTCATCGGACTTCCCGGGCTGGCACTCGTGAGCGGCTTCTCGGCGATCTGGTCCGCCATAGGCTGCGCGGTCGGCATCTTCGCTTCGTGGACGCTAGTGGCGCGCAGGCTGCGCATCCAGACCGAGAAGCTCGGCGCCCTCACCCTTCCCGACTACTTCGAAGCGCGATTCAAGGACACGTCTCACCTGCTGCGCATCGTCTCGATGGCCGTCATCGTCTTCTTCTTCACGTTCTACGTGTCGGCGCAGTTCCTGGCCGCGGGCAAGGTGCTCAACACGACGTTCGGCATCGCCCCCATCCACGGCATGCTCATCGGCGCCGTCATCATCATCTTCTACACGATCATGGGCGGATTCTACGCGGTGGCCTGGACCGACCTGGTGCAGGGCATCCTGATGGCCGGCGCGATGATCCTGCTGCCGATCGCGGCGTGGATGCAGCTCGGCGGGATCGCGGGAGTGGCGGAGAGGGTCGGTGACATCGACCCCAACCTCCTCCTGGCCACGGGCGGGCTGACCGGCCGCCCGCTCATCATGGGCCTCATCGTAGGGAGTCTCGGCATCGGCCTGGGCTACGTCGGGCAGCCCCACCTCCTCACGAGGTTCATGGCCATCCGGAGCCCGAACGAGATCAGGAAAGGCACGATGATCGCGATGTCGTGGGTCGTCGTCGCGTTCTGGGGCGCGGTGCTCGTTGGCATCGCGGGCCTCGCCCACTTCGGCCCGGACGGTCTCGCCGACCCCGAGCACGTGATGCCACAGGTAGCGACCCTCTTCCTGCCCGCCGGGATCGCGGGCATCGTCATATCGGCGGCCATAGCCGCGATGATGTCGACGGCCGACTCGCAGCTCCTGGTCGCGACGTCGGCGCTCTCCGAGGACATCTACCATCAGCTCATCAACAAAGCCGCCCCGCAGAAGCAGTTGCTCGCGATCAGCCGGATCGGGACCGCTCTCATCGGGGTGATAGCGTTCGTCCTGGCCCTGGGCGTGCAGGAGCGCGTCTACTGGTTCGTGCTCTACGCGTGGGCGGGACTCGGAGCGGCGTTCGGCCCCGGCATGGTCCTCTCTCTCTGGTGGGAGCGCACGACAAAGTGGGGTGTGTTCTGGGGCATGGTCGTCGGCTCGGCCACGACGGTCGTCTGGCACAACGTGCCGGTGCTCAAGGGCTTCGTCTACGAACTGGTCCCGGCCTTCATCCTCGCCCTAGTGGCGGTGGTGGTCGGGAGCCTGCTGACGACGCCACCAGACGACGTGGACATACACGATTAACAACGGAGGTAACACATGAAGATGCTGGTACTGGGTGGAGGCCTGATGGGCCGTGCCGCCGCATGGGACATGTGCAGACAGCCCGACGTCGGAGTGGTCACGATCGCCGATGTCAACGGGGAGAGGGCGAAGAAGGCCGCCGAGTTCGCGCGGTGCGATTGCGTCAGACACATGGAACTCGACGTCAAGAAGAGGGACGAGGTGCTCGCGGCCATGAAGGAGGCGGACGCGGTGCTCGGCGCCGTCAGCTACACGGTCAACCTCGAGCTGTCCGAGCTGGCCATCGAGGCGGGCGTCCACTTCAGCGACATGGGCGGCAACAACACCGTCGTGGCCGCGCAGCTCGCACTGGACGCGAAGGCGAAGGCCGCGGGCGTCTCCATAATCCCGGACACGGGGCTGGCCCCCGGCATGGTCTGCCCGCTCGCGATGCACGGTGTGAGGAAGATGGACGAAGCTGAGAGCGTGAGCATCCGCGTGGGCGGGCTGCCTCAGAAGCCGCGCCCGCCGCTGAACTACATGCTCGTGTTCTCGGTCGAGGGACTCATCAACGAGTACGTCGAGCCGTGCGTGGCCATCCGTCACGGCAAGATCGTGGACAACGTAGAGCCGCTGGTCGACGTCGAGGATATCGAGTTCCCGCCTCCGTTCGGC
>JBDRTQ010000028.1:0-8153 GCA_043823885.1 Candidatus Eiseniibacteriota bacterium
CGCTACACGGGGCGGAATCGGTCTGCCCGCCGGGCGTTCAGGTGCCGCTCCGGGCCTCCGGCACCTCCCCGGGCACGCGCCGAGCGAGCCCTCGCACGGGGAGACGTTCGAGCCGTGCCGGCTCCTTGCTCGACGTCACAATAGTTGTGTCGTATAGTCTTAGTAGCGACTGGAGGCGTACCATGACGTTCATGCGACTGGGTTCATGAGCGCGCTCGCTGTGGCGCTGCTCGCGTCGCCCCCTGGAGGCGCTACTATCATCGCCGACCCGGTGGCGGCACAGAGCTGGAGTGCGATCAAGGCCATGTACAAATGACCGAAACAAGCACCGTGACAGGCAGCGCGAAGCCGCGGCTCGGCATCAGCAGTTGCCTCCTGGGCGAGAAGGTGCGCTACGACGGCGCCGGCAAGCGCGACCCGTTCCTCGTCGACACGTTCGGGCGGTTCGTCCAATGGGTGCCCGTCTGCCCCGAGATCGAGTGCGGACTGCCCGTCCCCCGTGAGGCCATGCACCTCGAGGGCGATCCCCAGTCGCCTCGCCTCGTAACGCGCAACACACACATCGACCACACACCCCGCATGAAGAAATGGGCGCGACGGCGGGTGCGCGAACTCGAGGGTGAGGACCTCGCCGGCTACATCTTCAAGGCGAACTCCCCGAGCTCCGGCATGGAGCGCGTGCGTGTCTACGGCGACAACGGCATACTGAGAAAGGTCGGCGTAGGTCTCTGGGCACGCGCGTTCATGGACCAGTTCCCCCTGCTGCCCGTCGAGGAGGAAGGCCGGCTGCACGACCCCATCATCAGAGAGAACTTCATCGAGCGCGTATTCTGTCTGCGGAGGTACCGGGACGCGATGCGCCCGCGGCGAAGCAGGCGCGCGCTGATCGAGTTTCAGGCCTCGCACAAGCTTCAACTCATGGCACACGCGCCGGCCGTTCAGAAGGAGATGGGGCGGCTGGTCGCGCACTCGAAGGACACGCCGGCGGGCGAGCTCTTCGCCGCCTACGAGGAGCTTCTGATGAGGGCGATGAAGCGTCTGGCCACGCCGGGCAAGAACGCCAACGTCCTTCAGCACGCGCTGGGCTATTTCAAGCGAGACCTGAGCCCCGACGAGAAGCAGGAGGCGCTCGAGGTCATCGAGGAGTACCGCAAAGAGAACGTCCCCCTGATAGTGGCCGCTACGCTTCTGGGGCACTACATCCAGAAGTATGGAGTGGAGTACCTCGCCGCTCAGTCCTACTTCGACCCGCACCCGGTCGAGCTCAAGCTCCGAAACCACGCCTGAATTCGACTCAGGTTCGGGCGCGACGCGCGGTCGTTTCTCGTGGCACTGGACGGGTCGCGGGCCTCCGGGCGACTGGAGGGGCTCTTCCTCAGCGACAAGCTCTACTTCATTCGGGAGCTTCGGTGCGCGGAGGGTCTCCTCTGCAGCGTGGTCGACGACGCGCTCACCCGCTTCCTCGGCGACTCGTTCTCGAGCGATGGCATCGGCATTCTCAGCTGGGACCGGCCCGGGAGTTCGGAGGTCAACGACGCACTCGAACGCGCGGGCTGGGCGCTGGCGCAGGTCGACGGCGAGACCGTGGGCGTCGTCCTTCCACAGGAGTTCCCGGACCACGACGGCGAGGGCACGCTCTTCTACGTCGCCGTGCTGCCCGCGTTCAGAGGCCGTGGACACGGCCGCGCCCTGCACGCCGCGGGGCTCGCGATGCTGGCGGAGAGGGGCGTGACGAGGTACGTCGGTTCGACCGATACGCGAAACGGCCCGATGCTCAAGATCTTCGAGGCGAACGGGTGTTCGCAGACGGGGACTCAGCTCTTCTACAGGGCCCCGGCCCGCCACTCTGCTTGACTGCGAACGACTTCTCCCTATAGAGTCGTCTCCACTGACCACACCACCAGAACGCACCGACCCGGCTGGAGCGCTATGAACGAGCGAGACAGCGGTGTCCGAAATGGACGCGACCGCTCCGCGGCGGTCGGCGCGCCCGCGAGGCGCGTCGACGGCGACGACAAGGTAACAGGACGGGCCGTCTATCTGGATGACATGCGGGTCCCCGGTGTCCTGCACGCCGCGCTGGTGTTCCCGGGGTGTGCCCACGCCGAGCTTCTGGGCGTCGACGCATCGGCCGCGACGTCCTTACCGGGCGTCAGGTCGGTCGTGACCGCGAGCGACATACCTGGTGAGAACCAGATCGGCGTCGTCACGCCGGACCAGCCCCTCCTCCCCTTCGACAAGATCCGGTACGAGGGTGACGCCGTCGCCATCGTGGTGGCCGACTCCGTTGCCGCCGCCCGTGAGGCGGCGTGCGCCGTGAAGGTCGAGTTCCGAGAGCTGCCCGGTGTCTTCGACGCCGTTCTGGCGATGAAGCCGGGGGCGCCGCTCGTCCACGACGGTGGGAACGTCTTCCTTCACGACAAGGTCCGGAAGGGCGACATCGACGCAGGCTTCGCGGAAGCGGACGTCGTCGTCGAGCGGACGTTCCGCACGTACCACCAGGAGCACTGCTATCTCGAACCTCTGGGGGCCCTCGCGGTGCCGGAGGACAGCGGCTCGATGACGGTCTACGGGACGATGCAGTGCCCGTTCTACGTGCAGAGGGCGGTCGCGCGTGTTCTCGGACTTCCCCTCGCGTTGGTCCGAGTTGTCCAGACGGTGACCGGCGGTGGGTTCGGCGGCAAAGAAGACGTGCCGAGCGAGATCTGCGCATGCGCGGCGCTCGCCGCGTGGAAGACCGGACGCCCGGTCAAGCTCGTCTACTCGCGCAAGGAGGATTTCCTCCGCTCGAGCAAGCGCCACCCCATGCACGTCACGTTCAAACTGGGCGCTACGCGCGACGGTGCGTTCACGGCAGCGTCGATACGCGCGGTGGCGGACGCCGGCGCCTACACGACGCTCACCCCCGTCGTTGTGTTCCGCGCGGCGGCGCACGCGACGGGTCCCTACGAGATCCCAAACGTCTCGACCGACGTGTACGGGGTCTACACGAACAGGCAGACCACGGGCGCGTTCAGAGGCTTCGGACAGCCGCAGGTGATATTCGCGAACGAATCTGTAATAGACGAGGTGGCGGACGCACTGGGGCTGGACCCGATGGACATCCGCATCAAGAACTGCCTCGAGGTCGGAAAGCGCACGGCCACCAACCAGCTCCTGACAGAGAGCGTCGGGCTGCGCGAGACCATCGAGCGGGCCCGCGAGCTCTCGGGCTGGGACGGGAAGCGGTCTGCTGACGCGCGACACGGCGGCGGGCGAGCGGTGCGAGCGCCCGACGACCGCGGCCATCTGAGACGCGGCATCGGCGTCGGTTCCATCTACTACGGCGTCAGCCTAGGGGCGAAGGGACTCACCCTCGACGGGTCGGGCGCCCACCTCAACGTCTACAGCGACGGCTCCCTCAGGATCGGCGTCGGTGGCACCGAGATGGGACAGGGACTCCTGACCGTGCTCTCGCAGATCGCCGCCGACAGCCTGGGCGTACCGATGGACGCGATCCACGTCGACCGCGCGGACACGAGTGTCGTGCCCGACAGCGGACCGAGCGTCGCGTCGAGGACGACGCTGATGACGGGCAACGCCGTCATCGACGCCGCCGGGAAGCTCAAGGCGGTCATGGGCGCGGTCGCCGCGGACGTGCTGGGCATCGCCGCGAGCGAGGTCGAGTTCCGGAACGGCACCGTGGGCTCTCCCGGGCACACCATGTCGTTCTCCGAGCTCGCCGGGCAGTGCTGGCTTCTGAACGTCAACACGGCCGTCGACGGCTGGTACGCGGCCCCCGAGTCCACGTTCGACGAGAACGGGCAGGGCGACGCCTACGCCGTCTACTCATACGCGACGCACGTGGCGGAGGTCGAGGTCGACGTGGAGACCGGCCGGGTGACGGTCGTGAGGATGACGGCGGTTCACGACGTGGGGCGCGTGCTGAACCCGGTGACGCTCGAGGGACAGATAGAGGGCGGCGTGCTGCAGGGGGTCGGGATGGCGCTCTTCGAACAGATGAAGACCGATGGAGGCGCCGTCACCACCCCGGATTTCTCCACTTACATAATCCCCACGGCGATGGACGTGCCGGAGATCCGCTCGGCGTTCGTCGAGCATCCCTACTCGAGAGGCCCCTTCGGGGCGAAGGGTATCGGCGAGACCCCGGCTATGCCGGGCGCGGTCGCCATCGCGAACGCCGTGTCCAATGCGCTCGGTGTGCGATTCCACGAGCTGCCTCTGACTCCCGAGCGGGTCAGACAAGCGCTGTCCGAAAGGAAGGACCCATGAGACTCCCGGCGGCGCCGCGCGAGGCTCTATCGAAGGTGTTCCCGGCCACGCGGCTGGTCACGCTCCTGACCACGCTGGTCGCGTTCGCGACTCTGACAGTTCCCGCGGCCGCTCAGGCCGACGCGGGTGAGCACGAGGGCGCGGCTGACCTGATCCTGTTCCGCGCCTCCGACGCCGTAGCAGCATCGCCGGCCGTCGGCGCACTGGATGAGGCCCTCAAGGCACTGGCTCTCGCGCGCGACGACCTTTCGTTCCGAACCGACTACGCGGACCAGCCCGACTCGTTCAGACTAGCCCTGGTCGACAGGCTCCTCGACCGGCCGCTCGAGACGGAGAGCTACGTCGCGGGATTCGCGGATGAGGTCCGTTCCGCCGTGTCTCTGGCGGAACTGGTCGCCGCCTGCGCGCGGGACCTCGATCTCACCGTCGATCCACGGCCTGACGCCGGCGCGTCCGAGTCGCTGGAACCCAAGTCCGCCGGCCCGACCGCGCTCGACGTGCTGCTGCCCGCCATGGGCAGGGCCGCCGGGGAGATAGCCGCGGCCTTCGACGGGCTGTCCGAGGAACAGCGACGGTTCGTGGCGCTCCACGCGCCGTCCATCCTGGACGAGGAAGAGTTCGACCCGGACAAGCCGATAGACGAGCGGGACCGCGAGGCCGAGGAGGAAGAGGCGCTGGCGGACGAGCTCCTGCGCATCGCCGCCCTGGTCGACTACGACCGCCTGGCGACCGCCGGCGCGCTGCTCGCTCGCGCGGTCGACCTGGCCATTCCGCTGGTCGTCGATGACCCGATGGGCCTGCCGAGAGCGCGCACGGAGTCCGCCCTGGAGAGGACGGAATCCTCGCTCCTGGCTTACGGTGACGTTCTGAATGTCATGGAGACCGACGTCGGGACCGTGATAATCGGCGGCCCCGGACGCACTACATATAGAGGGGGCGCCGCGCTCATCATCGACACGGGCGGCGACGACCTGTACGAGGGCGACGTGGCCGCGGCCATGAGAGATCTCCCCATCGCGGTGGTGATAGACCTGTCGGGTGACGACATCTACCGCGGCGAACCACACTCGTTGGGCGCGGGGTTCATGGGCGTCGGCATCCTTGCCGACCTCGATGGCGACGACGCGTACGCGGCGGGCAACTTCTCGCTCGGCTCAGGCCTTTTCGGAGTCGGCGTCCTCCTGGACGAGCGGGGCAACGACAGCTACTCCGGCGACACCTGCACGGAGGGCGCCGGTGCGTTCGGAATAGGCATCCAGCGAGACGCGGGCGGTAACGACATCTACCACGCCGCGCTCTTCTCGCAGGCGTTCGGGTTCGTTCGCGGCGCGGGGCTGCTGCACGACGTCGCCGGGAACGACGTCTACTTCGCCGGAGGGAAGTACACGGACGAGATACGGTACTTCGATCACTACACCAGCCTCTCACAGGGATTCGGATTCGGCTGGAGACCCGACGCGTCCGGGGGCATCGGCATCCTGGTCGACGAGGCCGGGAACGACACCTACGTCACCGACATATTCGGGCAGGGGTCCAGCTACTGGTTCGCGGTGGGAGGTCTCGTCGACTACCGCGGGAACGACCACTACGTGTCGTACCAGTACGCGCAGGGCGCGGGCACCCACATCACGGTGGCCGCACTGATCGACTGCGAGGGCGACGACAACTACGTGTCCAAGGGTGTTTCGCAGGGATGCGGCCACGACCTTGCGATAGGCCTGCTGCACGACCTCAGCGGAGACGACAACTACACCTGCCACGATCTCTCGCAGGCCGCCGGGAACGCCAACGGCATCGGCATCTTGATGGACGACTCGGGCGACGACGCCTACTCCGTCAGGGACCCCGGCAACACGCACGGGTACGGGAACCTGAGACGCGACTACGGGAGCATCGGCGTCTTTCTGGACTGCTCGGGCTCCGACTCCTACTCCGGAAGAGGCGCGGACGGCACGTGGTGGGGCGGGAGCGTTCACGGCATCGGAGTTGACACCGAGACCGGAGAGGGAGGTGGCGCGGAATGAGACTGACCTCTGCCGCAATCCTGCTGCTCGTCGTTCTGACGACCTGCCCGGCCGCCTCTGCGGAGATGGGGACGGCGGAACCCGACTCGGCCGAACTCGCGGCGCTGACACCGGAGGAGCTGTTCCTCCGTGCCTCTTCTTCGGCGCTCCAGTTCGAGCACATGATCGAGCCGTCCAGACGCGTTCTGGTCAGGGACCACGAAAGCTCCATCCCCTATCTCGTAACGCAGCTCGACACCGACGACGTGCGGGAGCGAAACGCGCTCGAGGATATTCTTGTGAGGATCGGATCTCAGGCGGTCGCCCCGGTGATCGCCGCGTTCCTCGTGGAGGCCGAGAGAACGGACACGACGCGCGGCGCCAGACTCGCGGCGACCGTGCTCGGACGGATAGGAGAGCCTTCCGCCGTCCCGCCTCTGGCTTCTGCGCACAAGCACCCCGACTGGAAGGTGCGCGGGGCGATCGGCGGAGCGCTCGGCAGGATAGGCGTCGCCGAGTCGGTCCCGCCTCTCGTCTCTCTCCTGGAGGACGGGAATGAGGCGGTTCGGAAGAGCGCGGCCGTAGGCCTCAGGCACGTCGCGACACGTGCCGGTGACGTCGATGCGCCGGACACGGGGGCGGCCGAGGCGCTTTCCTCCGACGTCGTCGCTTCGCTCGCGCGCGCACTCGGGGACGGGAACTACGCGGTGCGATACAGCGCGGCCGACGCGCTCGCACAGATCGGTGAGGCGGCTCTTCCGTCTCTGCTCGAGATCAGTGGGAGCGGAAGGAGGGAGGCCAGGTTGATGGCGCTACGGGCCGTCGGCGCCGTGGGCTCCCGGAAGACCCTGAAGCCTCTGGTGCGAGCGCTCGACGACCCGGACTGGACCGTGCGTGCCTATGCCGCGTCGGCCATCGGCGCGATCGGTCCCGACGGGCGCAGCAGGCGCGCCCTGAAACGCCTGGTGGCCGGCGACCCGCACCCGTTCGTCGTAGCCTCGGCCGCAGCAGCCCTGGATCCGGAGAACCGCTAGTCGCCTCTCCCGCGAGCCGCAATAAGCTCGCGGACCCGGGCGAGGTTGGCGGAGATGCGGGGGTCGCTCGGACTGAGCCGCCGCGCCGCCTCGAGTTCACGTAGCGCCTCTTCGTAGCGTCCCGCCATGGCCAGGACCACACCTAGGTCGTGCCGCGCAGAAGCGTAGGTCGGGTCTATCGCGATGGCGCGCGTGTAGGCGCCCGCCGCCTCCGGCAACCTCCCGGTCTCTTCGAGGACGCGGCCGAGCGCGTGCCACGCCTCCTCGAACTCGGGGTCGGCCGTCACGGCGCACGTCAGATGGTACTCCGCCCGCTCGAGGTCTCCCTCCGCCGCGAGCACCACCGCCAGGTTCATGTGTGCCTGCTCCGTGTACTGGTCGAGCGCGATGGCATCCTCGAACCACTCCTTCGCCTCCGCGACCTCTCCCCTCTTGAGAAGGAAGCTCCCGATGTTGTTGCGGACGGACGCGAGGCTCGAGTCCGTCTCGGCCGCCTTCATGTACGCCGAGAGCGCCTCGTCGTCGCGGCCGAGCTCCTCGAGCGCGAGCCCCATGCTGTTGTAGGCCTTGGCGTACTGCGGCGAAATCTCGACCGCACGACGGTACTCCGCCAGCGCCTGCGCGTGGTCCCCGCGTGCCGCGCTGGCCCGCCCGAGAGTCATGTGCGTCTGGGCACGGTCACCGACGTGCGTGTCGTAGAAGTCGTAGTTCACGAAGACCCCGACGCCCGCCAGGACGACGAGCGCAGCAACGAGCTTCCGCACCTTGCCCCGACAGGCAAGTTCGACGAGCTTGAGAGTTCCGGCCGACGCGAAGAGAATGAGCATGGGCACGATTGGCAACC
>JBDRTQ010000029.1:0-3612 GCA_043823885.1 Candidatus Eiseniibacteriota bacterium
GTACGACGGCGAGATGCTCGGCGGAAGATACCACCACATCCTGTCCGGCGTCTGGTCCGCGCGAATGCGCCTCAAGCAGCAGAACGACGCGGCGCAGACGCTGCTCGCCGGCTACGTGGAGCCGGTCGCGGCGTACTCGCACTTTCTCCTTGGCCGCCCTTACCCGCGCGGTCTGATCGACTACTCCTGGAAGCTCCTGATGAAGAACCACCCGCACGACTCCATCTGCGGTTGCAGCACGGACGAGGTCCACCGCGAGATGGAGCCGCGTTTCGCCGGCGTGCGCGACACCGGCGAGCAGCTGCTCAGCGCCGAACTCGAGTACCTCACGCCCGCCTTCGCCCGACGCGCCGAGGACGACGCCGAGACGGTCATCTGCGTCGTGAATCCGCTGCCCTTCAAGCGCACCGAGGTGATAGAGCGGCTGGTCGTGTTCCAGCCGCCCGGCGTCGACAGCCACCGCCTCCACCTCTACGACGAGGAGGGCGCCCAGGTGCCCTTCACGATCGTGTCGAAGCGCTACGTCGAGCGGTTCTGGGCGATAGACTACAGGAGCGAGCTCTTCTCCAGCAGGCAGGGCGACCTGTTCCGGAAGTACCTCGACCACTTCGGCGACCGCATCGTCAGAACGGAGGAGCAGAGAGATGAGTCCGACTGCTTCCTGACCGTCCAGTTCGTCGCCCGGGGCCTGCCGGCTCTGGGGCACGCCAACTACTACTTCAGGCAGACGGCCGCCGACGGAGATGAGGCGTCCCACAGGCCGCCGTCCGTGTGGGCCGTCCGCGTCGTCGGGAACTCGCTCGAGAACGACCTCGTGCGGGTGACGCTGAACCACAACGGCACGTTCGACGTCGAGGACAGAAGGAGCGGGACGGTCTACGCCGGCCTCAACCTGTACGAGGACACGGAGGACATCGGGGACGAGTACGACTTCGCGCCGGCCGCCAACTCGCTGACGCTGACGTCGGCCGACACCTACGGGGACGTCCGGGTCATCGAGGACTCAGGCCTTTCGGCGCGTCTCGAGGTTCGCTACGACCTGCACCTGCCGTCCGCGCTCGAGAAGAACCGCGAACACAGGAGGCCGGACACGGTCGCGTGCCGCACGACGACCCGCGTGCGACTCAGGGTGGGCAGCCCCCTGGTGGAAGTCGAGGTGGAGTTCGGGAACCGCGCGAAGGACCACAGGCTGAGAGCGCTCTTCCCAACGCCGGCGATCACGGACACCGTCCTGTCGGACGGGCACTTTCTGCTCAACGAGCGCCCCATCGACAAGCCCGACGGAGCGGACTGGGTACAGCCTCCGCCGACGACGTACCCGCAGCAGGAGTTCTCCCTCCTGTCCGACGGGCGCAGCGGCCTCGCGGTGTTCAACCGGGGACTGCCGGAGATAGAGGCGACGCGAAACGAGACGGGGGAGACAACGCTCGCGCTGACGCTGCTGCGGTGCGTGGGGTGGCTTTCGCGGGACGACTTCGCCGTGACGAGACGCGGGAACGCCGGCCCGACCATCCACACGCCCGAGGCCCAGTGCCTCGGGGCGCAGAGATTCAGGTACGCGGTCGTACCGTTCGCGGGCGGCCACGCGGCCGCGGGCATCAAGGACCTGTCGCTCAGATACAGGACGCAGGTGCTCACGAAGCAGGGGGTGCGCGACCAGTGCGTGCCGGGGGGAACGGGCCTGCTCGCGAAGACGAGCGACGCCGTGTGCGTAACGGCCGTGAAGAAGCACGAGACGAGAGAGACGCTGGTGGTAAGGATGTACAACCTCACGGGGTCCGCGGTCCGCGAGGCGCTCACGCTTGGGACGGACGTGTCCGGGGCCTGGCTCACCGACCTGCTTGAAGAACGACTGTCAGGACTGCCGGTGGACGACGGACGTGTGGTGCGCGTCGAACTCGGGCCGCACGAGATAGCGACACTGGAGATCGAATTCTCCGGGTCCGGGACGAACTGATCCTGCAAAGGTAGCGAGCACCCGAAGGGAGAGGGAATGACACGAGGGAGAATGCCCGCCGCCGCGACGCTGGTCGCGACACTGATGACGGCCACGATGCTGATGTCAGCGACGCCGGCCGTCGCTGAGACGTCCACGCCCGGTGAGGCGACGCCGCCCGTCGCACGGAAGGTCCCCGTCGCCGACACGCTCTTCGGCGACGTGCGCGTGGACGACTACCACTGGATGCGGGACCGTGAGAGCCCCGGCGTTATCGCGTACCTCGAGGCCGAGAACGACTACACCGCGGCGATGACGGCACACACCGAGGGATTTCGGGAGACCATCTACCAGGAGATGGTGGGACGCATCAAGGAGACGGACCTGTCCGTGCCCTATCTCGACAACGGTTTCTACTACTACGAGCGGACCGAGGAGGGGCAGCAGTACCCGATCCTCTGCCGCAAGGAGGGAAGCCTGGACGGCGAGGAGGTCGTGCTGCTCGACCAGAACCAGCTCTCCGAGGGACACGACTACTTCGAGATCTGGACGACGAGGGTCAGCCCCGACAACAAGCTGCTGGCGTACTCGGTCGATACGACGGGAGCGGAAACGTTTACGCTCTTCATAAAGGACCTGACTTCGGGCGAACTTCTCCGGGACGCCATCCCCGAGATCGACTACGCGCTCGAGTGGGCCAACGACAGCAGGACGCTCTTCTACACGACCATGGACGAGACGCGGAGGTCCGACAGGCTGTGGAGACACGTGCTCGGCACCGACCCGCTCGAAGACGCCCTCGTATACCACGAGGAGGATCCGGGCTACGGCGTCTGGATCAGCCGCACCAGAAGCGACGCGTTCCTCATCCTGAACGTCGGCAGCAGGGACACGGAGGAGCAGTATCTGCTCAGCGCGGACAAACCGTTCGGCGAGTTCGCGCTGGTCCATCCCAGAGAGAAGAAGGTCGAGTACTACCTCTCGCACCGGGGCGACGAGTTCTACATCAGGACGAACGACGGAGCGAAGAACTACAAGGTGATGAAGACCCCCGTTGGCGCGCCATCGAAGGAGAACTGGACGGAGGTCATACCCCACAGGGACGACGTCACGATCGAGCGCGTCGAATCGTTCGCGAACCATCTGGTAGTCGCGGAGCGCGAGAAGGGGCAGCGGCGCATACGCGTCATGGAACTGGACTCGGGGGACGAACACTACATCGAGTTCCCGGAGCCGGTCTACGCCGTGTACCCGTCCGAGAACATGGAGTACGAGACCGCGACCATACGTTTCTCGTACATGTCGCACGTGACGCCGACCTCCATCTACGACTACGACATGAACACGCGCGAGAGGGAACTCCTCAAGCAGCGAGAGGTGCTGGGAGGGTACGACCCGTCGCTCTACGCGTCCGAGCGCCTCTTCGCCACTGCGGCAGACGGCACCGAGGTTCCCGTCTCCGTGCTCTACAGGCGCGACGCCAGGCGAGACGAGGGAAACCCCGTCTACCTGATGGGCTACGGCGCGTACGCCTCGAGCATGGACCCGTGGTTCTCGTCGAATCGCCTGAGCCTGCTGGACCGCGGCGTCGTCTACGCCGTCGCCCACGTGCGAGGCGGCGGCGAGATGGGAGAGGAGTGGTGGGAAGAAGGCAGCATGCTCAACAAGATGAACAC
>JBDRTQ010000030.1:0-3656 GCA_043823885.1 Candidatus Eiseniibacteriota bacterium
GACCCAGCGACTCGAGCGCTCCCTTGAGCACCAGCCCGTTGACCAGTGTCGCGGCCATTCCAGCAAAGTCGGAAGCGACACGGTCGGCCCCGGCGGCAGCGGCGGCGATCCCTCGCAGGATGTTGCCGCCTCCGATAACGACACCCACCTCGGCACCCGCGTCCACGGCTGCCTTGATCTCAGCCGCCAGGCGCTCGGCCGACTCGCGGGACACCGGCGTTCCCCCGTCGCCGAGCAGAGACTCTCCGCTCACCTTCAGAACGACGCGTCTATACGCCGCAGCAGGCACCAGAGACTTCCTCTTGATCCTTGGGCGCGCCTCCGCCGACTTCGACGCGCACGAAACGCGCGATGCGGATGTTCTCGCCCAACGTCGCTATCGTCTGCGTGACAAGGTCGCCGACGGTGATGTCGGCGTCCTTCACGAACGGCTGCTCGAGCAGACAGACTTCAGAGTAATACTTGCTGATCTTGCCGTCCACGATCTTGTCGACGATGTTCTCAGGCTTGCCGGACGCAAGGGCCTGCTCCTTGTAGATCGCCCGCTCCCGCTCCAGGGCATCCGGGGGAAGCTCTTCCCTGGCCACGACGAGCGGATTCTGGGCGGCCACATGCATGGCGACGTCCTTCGAGAACGTCTGAAACAGGTCCGTCTTGGCGACGAAATCGGTCTCGCAGTTGACCTCGACGAGAACGGCCAGCTTCGACCCCGCGTGCACGTAGGACGCGATGATACCCTGGCCCGTTGCGCGCTCGGCCCTCTTCGCGGCCTTGAGCACGCCCGCCTTGCGGAGATGGTCGACCGCCTTCTCCATGTCGCCGCCGGTCGCGTTGAGTGCGGCCTTGCAGTCCATCATACCGGCCCCGGTCTTGTCCCGGAGCTCCTTCACCTGAGCAGCGGAAATACCCATTCTGTTCTCCAAGTGGATTATGAAACGATGTATTGCGACTGGCGCCTCGACAACGGCTACTGGACCTCGGGCGCGGACTCACCGCGCTCCGTCCCGCTCGCTACGGCGGCGGGCTCTACCGGGTCTCTACCTTCGAGAGCGGTCGTCTTGGCCTCGAGCACGGTGTCCGCGACGTACGACGCGAAGAACTTGATCGACCGGATCGCGTCATCGTTGCCCGGGATCGGGAACTCGATCTTCTCGGGATCGGAGTTCGTGTCACAGATGCCGACGATGGGGATGTGGAGCTTGTTCGCCTCGCTCTGAGCGATCTTCTCCTTGCGAGTGTCCAGGATGAAGATCATGCCCGGGATCCTGTCCATGCCGCGGATCCCGTCGAGGACCTTGATGAGCTTGGCCTTCTCTCTCTCGAGCTGAAGGATCTCCTTCTTCGAGATGAGCTCGTAGGTGCCGTCCTCGGCCATGCGCTCAATGTCCTCGAGGCGTTTGATGCTCTGGCGTATGGTTCGCAGATTGGTGAGGGTGCCGCCGAGCCAGCGTTCGGTGACGAACATCATGCCGGACCGAACAGCTTCCTCCTGGGCGATGATCCTGCCCTGCTTCTTCGTGCAAACGAACAGAATGGACTCGCCGCGCCTCACCGTCTCGGTGATGGCGTCGCGAGCTCTCTCCAGGCAGGTCAGTGTCTTGGCTAGATCGATGATGTGAATCCCGTTGCGCTTCATGAAGATGAAGGACTTCATCTTGGGATTCCATCGGTGGGTCTGATGTCCGAAGTGGACACCAGCCTCCAGCAGCGTCTGCAGATCGGCCTTAGGCATATCTGGCTTCTACCTCCGTGACGGTTTGTTCCTCCGCGGCCATCCACCCGGTCCGGGCCGCCGGCGTAGTACCTCGCGCCCGCGGACCCCCGTGCCGGTCCTGCCGCGTGTGAGATGCCCACGTCCGGTCTTCGCCTGGACGTGGGTTATACCAAGACTACCTCTTCGAGAACTGGAACTTCTTACGCGCGCCCTTCTGACCCGGCTTCTTCCGCTCCTTCATCCTCGGATCCCTGGTCAGAAGCCCGGCCTGCTTCAGAGGCTTCCTGTAGTTCTCATCCACCTTGACGAGCGCGCGAGCAATACCCAGCCGCACCGCGCCAGCCTGTCCGCTGGCACCCCCGCCATTCACGCTCGCCTTCACGTCGTAGCGGTCGGCCGTCGACGTCAACTCGAAAGGCTTCAAGACGCCGTCGACAACCGTTGAACGCGTGAAGTATGCGCCGATCGCCTTCCCGTTGACCGTCTGATTCCCCGAGCCAGGCAACAGCCTGACCCTGGCGATCGATTCCTTCCGTCTGCCGACCGCCTGGTACGTGTTCGTCATTCACATACTCCTTTCGGGTGGGCCGTCGCGCGGCCCGTGCTGCCCTAGAACTCCAGAGGCTCAGGGCACTGGGCCTGATGCGGATGGTCCGGACCGGCGTAGACCTTGAGCTTCTTCAGCATCTTGCGTCCAAGCGTGTTCTTCGGGAGCATCCCCTTCACGGCCCGCCTCACTACCTCGTTCGGCCTCTTCTCCATCATCGTCCTGACGGTCACGAACCTACTGGCCCCGGGGTGCCCGCTGTGGGTGAAGTACGTTCTCTGGTCGAGCTTGTCGCCCGTCAGCCGGATCTTCTCCGCGTTGACGATGATGACGAAGTCGCCCGTGTCGAGGTGGGGCGAGAACATCGGCTTGCCCTTCCCCCGCAGGATCGACGCTACCCTGGTCGCCAGCCGTCCGAGCACCTGCCCGTCGGCGTCTACGACGTAGTGACGCCTCTCGATCTCTGGGAGTTTTGTGACGTGTGTTGACATCGAAATCTCCTCCAGCCTCTCAATTCCCGGACTCGGGGGCGTGAGACACACCTGGCGCAAGTGCGCCCCTGCGCCGGATCCTGCCGCGCTTTCCGGTAACACGAACCTGTAAGTCTAGCCGTGAGAGCCGGAGCTGTCAAGCCGCAACCGGCCCACGCCCAAAGAGCGAGTCCTCGTAGGGGGCCCGGAAGACTCCGGCGTCGGTCACGATCGCGGTCACCAGGTGGCACGGAGTAACGTCGAACGCAGGATTGTAAACGGACACGCCCGGGGGCGCGACCCGCACGCCCTGAATATCAGTCACTTCGGAGCCGTCGCGCTCCTCTATCGGTATATCCGCGCCGCTCCTCAGCGCCGGATCGAGGGTCGAGAACGGCGCTGCCACGTAGAACGGGATCCCGTGCTCCCTGGCGGCCAGAGCCAGAGGGAACGTCCCGATCTTGTTGGCGACGTCGCCGTTGCGCGCGATCCGGTCCGCGCCGACGATCACCTTCATCACCCATCCCCTGGCCATCGCCGAGGCGGCCGCGCTGTCGCACAGAAGCGTGACGTCGATCCCCCTCCGCATGAACTCCCACGTCGTCAGCCTGGCGCCCTGAAGCAGCGGCCTCGTCTCGTCCGCGAAAGCACGGATCTTCTTGCCCTGTTCAACGGCCGCGAAGATGACGGCGAGCGCGGTCCCGTACTCCGCGGTCGCCAGCCCCCCGGCGTTGCAGTGGGTCAGCACTCCGTCGCCGTCCTCGATGAGGTCCGCGCCGTGTTCGCCGATGCGGCGGGAGAGCTGGCGGTCCTCCTCGTATATCGCGAGCGCCTCGGCGGTCAGGCGTCGGACCGCCTCTTCGGGATCGGAGACGGACCGGTCGATGAGCACCTCGAGCATCCTGCCGACGGCCCAACACAGGTT